>JAPKMV010000567.1 GCA_026645635.1 Caldilineaceae bacterium | reverse complement strand
CAGCGCCAATGAGGCGCTGAAGGCCGCAATTCTAGAATCTGCGCTGGACTGCATCATCACCATCGACCACGAGGGTCGCGTCGTCGAATGGAATCCAGCCGCAGAACGGATCTTCGGCTACACCCGTGCACAGGTGCTGAGCCAGCGGATGCACGAGTACATCATCCCCCACCACCTGCGCGATGCTCACCAGGCGGGCATGGACCGCTATCTGAGCACCGGACATGGGCCTGTCCTGGGGAGACGCATCGAGGTCACAGGTCTCCGCGCAGACGGGACCGAGTTTCCGATCGAACTGGCCATCACACCAATCGACCCCCTTGCAGTGGCTGGCCCTCTCCTCTTCACGGCGTACCTGCGCGATATCACCGAGCGAAAGCGGGCGGAGGAATTGCACCGCCGCAGCAACGCCCTGCTGCAAGCGGTAAGCCGCGCCCAATCACAATACATTTCAGATGCCCGCCCCGCCGCTTTGTTCGACGAGATTCTTGTCGCCGTGCTAGAACTGACCGAGAGTGAATATGGCTTTGTGGGCCAGGTGCTCCATACAGCAGAAGGCGCCCCATATCTGCGTACCTACGCGCTCTCTGACATCGCCTGGAATGCAGAAACGCGAGCACTGTATGATCAACACGCGCCAACGATGGAGTTTCATAATCTTCGCACGCTCTTTGGTGCAGTGATGACCAGCAGAAGGCCGGTGATTGCCAACGATCCCGCCTCTGACCCGCGCCGCGGTGGACTTCCCAAGGGCCACCCGGCGATGGATTCATTCCTGGGGCTGCCGATCCATCATGGGGACGAGGTCGTCGGCATGATCGGACTGGCCAACCGCCCCAATGGGTATGACGAAGACGTGATTGCCTATCTGAAACCTATGTTGCTGACATGCGGCGCGTTGATCGACGCCTATCGCAACTATCAACGGCGCCAACTTGCGGAGAACGAGACCAATCGCCTTGCCACCGCGCTCCGCTCGATCGACGAAGCGATCATGATCACCGATGTCAACGGCGCCATTCAGGATGTCAATCCTGCGTTCGAGCGGCTGACTGGCTATGCGCGCACTGCCGTCATCGGGCAGACCCCCCGCATCCTCAAAAGCGACCAACATGACAGGGCGTTCTATCGCCAGATGTGGGCAACGATCGCCCGCGGGGATGTATGGGAAGGAACATTTGTCAACCAGCGCGCAGACGGCACACCGTATTTCGTCGAAGAGACAATTTCCCCCGTGCGCGATGAGAGCGGCAAGGTAATCGCCTATGTCGCCGCCCAACGGGACATCACCAAGCGCAAAGCAGACGAAGAGGCGCTGCGCGACAGCGAAGCTCGTTACCGGACTCAGTTACAGCAAACAGAAGCTGTCCTGGCAGAGACCAGGGCATTGTATGAAATCAGCAGGATCCTGACCCGGCTGCAAGGTTTGCCAGATCTGTTGCAAGACGTTGTCGATGCTGTAGCCGTTGCGTTGCGCGCCGACCGCGTTTCCTTGATCTTGATGGACACGACGGCGCAAAGTGTAAAACAATTCGTGAAGGGCGGCCCCGGCGCAGCACGGATCGCGGAAGTCACCTACAGTGAATTGATGGATGGTCTGAGCGGCTGGGTTGTGCGCAATGGCAAACCAGCACTGTCACTGAAGAGTGAACCCGATCCACGCGAACAGGAGCAGGTGCGCCAGCGCCGATCCGAGACCAGCGCAGGGTCGATAGTCGTCGTACCGCTGATCTATCAGGATCACCTCCTGGGCACGCTGACGGCCATCAATCTGCCTGAAGAACGAGATTTCACCCAGCGCGATCTGGAGTTGATCACAGTCATCGGCAATCAGGCGGCGGTTGCCATTGAAAATGCGCGGCTGTATGACCAGGCATTGGAGGCATCCCGCCTCAAGTCTGAGTTCCTCGCCACCATGAGCCACGAAATTCGCACGCCCATGAATGGCGTCATCGGCATGACAGAGTTGCTCCTAGACACGTCCCTGGATGATGAACAGCGCGAGTTTGGCGAGATTGTCCTGAAGGAAGCCAATCACCTGCTGACCATCATCAACGACATCCTGGAGTTCTCCAAGATCGAGGCCGGAAAGCTCATCCTGGACCAGCAGGATTTTGTGCTGCTCGATGTCGTAGAGAGCGTTGGCGAGATTCTTTCGGCCCAGGCCAGAGCCAAAAGTCTCTCCCTGATGACCTTTGTCGCACCCGAAATCCCGCCGGTCGTCTGTGGCGATGCGGCCCGTTTGCGTCAGGTGCTGCTCAACCTGGTTGGGAACGCAGTCAAGTTCACCGAAGTGGGTGGGGTGGATGTGCGCGTCGAGCTGCAATCGTCAGACGAGGAGGCGGTGGTGGTGCGCGCAAGTGTGATCGATACAGGCATCGGACTGTCGCCGGCCGAGCAGGCCGCGCTCTTCCAGCCGTTTATCCAGGTGGACAGTGGCACGACGCGCCGGCATGGTGGAACGGGTCTGGGCCTGGCCATTGTCAGGCGTCTCGTCAACTTGATGGGTGGCGAGACAGGCGTCGAGAGCAGCAAGGGACAAGGCTCCACTTTCTGGTTCACGGTGCGCCTGCTGCCAGCGCGCACTTCCTCTGTGCCGCTCAAAACCTCGGCGCAGGTAGATTTGCAGGCTGCCCACGTCCTTGTCGTCGACGACAGCCAGTCGCATCGCGCCATGCTTCAAGCCTATCTTCACGCCTGGGGCGCTCGCTGCGCAACGGCCGCCAGCGGCGCCGAGGCATTGACCAGCCTCACGCGGGCGGCGCTTGCCCAGGATGCCTTCAACCTGGCAATCATCGCTCCACAGCTGTCCGATATCAACGGTATTGCGCTTGGGCAAGCCATCCGCAGCGAATCCATGCTCAATGACACGCAGTTGATCATGCTGGCAGCGTTCGAGGAGAAAGAGCGCAGCATGGCAGCGTTGTCGGCGGGCTATGCCGCTTACATCACAAAGCCTGTCAGACAGGCGCGCCTCCTGGAAACAATTGGCAATGTGCTGTCTCTACCCGGCGCCCTGGCACCGCACGACGACACCGAAAGCAAGCCAGGGCCAGCGCCTGCTCCAGCGACTGCCAGGCGCATGCCCAGCCATACGGCTCCGTTGATCCTGGTGGTCGAGGACAACCGCTTCAACCAGACCGTGGCGCGCGAGCAGGTCGCGCGCCTGAGTTACCGGGCCGACCTTGTCGCCAACGGCATGGATGCTGTCGAACGCCTCTGCCAGCCAGATCATGGCTATCGCCTGGTGCTGATGGATTGTCAGATGCCCGGAATGGACGGATTTGCCGCTACGATGGCAGTCCGGGCCTGGGAACGCGAACACGGCGGTCATGTTCCAATCATCGCGATGACTGCCCAGGCGCTGGAAGGGGATCGGGAGCGCTGTATTGCAGCCGGTATGGACGACTACATCACAAAGCCCGTA
>JAPKMV010000566.1 GCA_026645635.1 Caldilineaceae bacterium | reverse complement strand
TCCATCGTCGCCAGTAGCGTGGCGTTACGGATTACGGTCGTTGTCATCTTGCACTCCTTTGTGCGAGTTGCGCGGGGCGAGTTGCATCTGGCGCAGCAGCCCGTCCGCTGCGGAATCCACCAGTTCGTAGACCAGGTCGAACTCGCCGGTGTAGTAAGGGTCGGGCACGTCGCGGCGGCCTGCCGCCACGGCAGGATCGGCGAAATCCAGACAGCGCACGACCTGGCCGCGGCCGCCGTAGCGCTGCTGCAAAGCGTGCAGATGGCGTTCGTGCTCGCCGTCCATGGCCACCAGGTAGTCGAAGGCGTCCAGGTCGTGGCGGGTCACCTGGCGCGCCACCAGCCCATCGTCGGCAATCTGATGTGCGCGCAGCACCGCGCGCGTCCCGCGATGGGGCGGCTCGCCCGCGTGCCAGTCGTCAGTGCCGGCGCTGTCCACGGTGATCGCATGGGCCAGCCCTGCGGCGGCAACCTTGTGGCGCATCACTGCCTCGGCCATCGGCGACCGGCAGATGTTGCCCGTGCACACAAAAAGAACCGATTTACCCACCTTTTCACCTCTTCCCTGTCACGCATCAACCTGCTGCGATTGTAACCCACAAAAGAGCGGGCGCGCAAAGCAATCGCCCTTTTTGCCCCATCCCACTTGCCCGCCGCCCGCCATCTGGCGATAATGCAGCCATGATGAACCTGCGTACACCCACTACACCTTTCCGACCTGGCCGCCTCGTGCGTTCGCGCGTGGCGCAGACCGCGCTGACGATGCTCCCGCCGCGGGACACGAGCCTGCATGTGGACGAGCAGCCGATGCTCTTCGACGCTGGCCTCGACCACACCGGCCTCGACCCGTCCCGGCCGGTGCGCCTCCTGGGCTACTACAACCGCCACCGGCGTCCGGGCGCAAGCCGCGGCCTTGTCCTGGTGCTTCACGGCTGGGAAGGGTGCAGCCACTCGAAGACCACCGTCCGCCTGGGACAGCGGCTGGTGGACGAGGGCTACGACATCCTACGCCTCAACCTGCGCGACCACGGGCCGGGCCTTCACGCCGACCCCCACCAGCTCAACAAAGGTCTGTTTCTAGGCACGCTCATCGAAGAGGTGGCGGCCGCCACCCAGCACATCGCCCTGCTGGCCGGCGACGACCCGTTTTACATTACCGGCGCGTCGATGGGCGGCAACTTCGCCCTGCGCCTGGCGCGCTGGCACAGCGAACGGTCGCCCATCCACAACCTGCGCAAGGTGGTGACGATCTGCCCCGCCCTGCATCCGGGCCGCGCCACCGACGCGCTCGACGCACATCCTGCCACCCGGCGCTATTATCGTCAGCGCTGGCTGCGTTCGCTGCGCGCCAAGCAGCAGCTCTTTCCCGACATCTACCAGTTCGACGCGCTGGAAGAGGTGTCCACCTGCCGCGGCATGACGCAGTGGCTGGTGGAGGAGCATCGTTGGGAGGCGGCGCTTTTCACCCGCGTGGACGACTACTTCCGCGCCTACTCCGTGCTTGGCGCGGACCTGGCCAACCTGACCGTGCCCACTACGCTCATCACTGCGGCTGATGACCCGGTGGTGCCGGTGGTCGATTTCTATGCGCTGGCGCCGCACCCGCTCCTCGACATCCAGGTGCACCCGCACGGCGGTCACTGTGGCTTTATCGACGCGCCGCCGCTGCGCTTCCTGATGCCGGAGATGATCCTGGCGGAACTGGCGTCAGCGTAGCCCCGGCGGCGAACTGGGCAGGTCAAGCCGGAGCGTGCCGGTGGCGGTGTGCGTCTCGTTCGTGCGCCAGCCGAAGTGCGCACTCAGGTAGCGCAGATAGGGGTCAGGGTTGAGCGCCTGCTCGATCATGTAGGTGGAGCCGGTGAGGACGATCACGTCGCCGGGGCGGCGCAGCGAACGCGCCGTGCGCAGCGCCTGCTGCGGCTCGAAGGCCACCAACACAGGGATGTCGCCGACGATCGACTCCACTTCCTCGCGCACCCGCGCCGGGTCCTGTCCCTTGAAGGAGGCGCTGGTGACGATGATCGTGTGGGCGATCTCAGCCAGGGCGCGGAAGACCTTGGTGGAGACCCGCTGGCCGCTGATGCCGACGACCACGATCTTGCCCGCGTCGCCAAACTGTTTGCGGATCTCGCCGGAGAGTGCGTCGATCTTCTCGGCGTTGTGGGCAATGTCGGCGTAGATGTCTTCTTCCACCTTCCAGAAGCGCCCCAACAGCCGGGCATTGGCAAAGGCGCGCAGCACCGCTTCCTCGTCCACGGCAGGCGCCAGCCGCCGCACCACGGCCAGCGCCAGCGCCGCATTCCACTTCTGATAGTCGGCGTGGAGCAGCGACTCGGGCGAGGGCGCCAGGGTGTGTGCGGCCAGGCTGCTGCTCAGCGCATCCACCGCGGCGGCGTCGACAATGTGCAGCGTGGCGCCTTCATGGGCGCAAATGGCATCGACGATCGCCAGGCTCTCCAGGTTGCGTTCGCTGGTGAAAAAGGGCACGCCGGGGCGGGCGATGCCGGCCTTGTCCAGCACGCGCTGCCAGAGTTCGTCGCCCAGCATGTGCGCGTGGTCGCTGCCGATGTTGGTGAGCACAGAAGCGACTGCGTTCAGCGCGCGTGTCTGGTCGTAGCGGCCGCCCACGCCCGTCTCCATCGCCGCCCATTCCACGCCGTGCTGCTCGAACAGGGTCAGAGCGAGCAAGATCGAGACTTCGTGAAAGGTGTGGGTGTGCTGCGGGTTGCGCAACGCCAGCGCGACACAGTGGGGACGCACGCGGCCTTCCCACGCGGCGAGCACATCGGCGCGGCTGACGAACTCGCCGCCGATGCTGAAACGTTCCCGGTAGTCGAAGAGGTGAGGACTCATGAACGCGCCGGCCTTGCCGATGCAGCCAAAGCCGAGTTCCAGGAAGCGGCAGGTGGAGCCTTTGCCGCCGGTGCCGGCAACATGGATCAGCCGGGTCGGGTGGCCCTGGGGCCAGAGCGCGGCGATGGAGTCGCGCAGCAGTTCGAGCCGCGCCAGCTTCGCCAGCGTCCACTCCACATGGTAGATCTGGTCGACGGCGTTGTAATAGGGAAAATCAGATGGGTTTGTGTCGTGCTCGCTCACAGTGCCTGGCCGTGTGTGCTTCATGCCGCCCGCGTCCGGCGCAGACGATGTCCAGCATTATACCTCAGTCGCACACACATGAGTGATTCGACCGCCCATGACTTTTGGACGGCCCCTTGCATTCTCCGTGCGATGTCGTGACGTATGATACACTGGCAGGCAACGTGAAAGTGAACGAGGAGACAACATGGAGTGGGACAAATCGATTCGCAAGAAAGGGCTGCTGGCCGCGCTGCTGAGCGTCTTTCTGTTGGCCGGCTGCACCATGCCGTCAGGCCCCCCGCTGCCGGTCACGCCGATCGCCGTGGAGCGACCGGCGCGCAGCGAGCCGG
>JAPKMV010000565.1 GCA_026645635.1 Caldilineaceae bacterium | reverse complement strand
TCAAACGTATAGGTCAGCAAGCCTTCCACCGCATAGCGTCGCAGAATTGCCGTGCCAGCCGCCACCAGGTCAGCCTCAGTTTGGATTTGCCGTTTGCCGCGTCCCGGCGGTGGGGTCAACGCCAACAGTTGCGCGGTGGCTTTCGCCAGGCGTTCGTCCAGACTGGCCAGTTGCCGTTGGCGCAGCCGTTCCATGCGCACCAACAGGACGCGTTCAGTCCACTCCTGGCTGCCGGCCGCTGTGGTCACTTGGACCTGGCGTTCAAAGGTGCAGCCTTGGGCCAGCAATTGTTCACTGCCATCGTCGGCGGTGATGTGCAGCGCCTGCAACGCTGCAGGTTGGGCATTGGCCGCAGCGATCCATTGCGCCAGCTCGGTCGGTGTGGACCCAGTCTGCGCCAACGGGCACAGATAGGAATGGCCCAGACCCTGGACGTAGGCGCGTGTTGCGACCGCACTCATCTTGCAATCGCCCACGAACAACAAGCCAGCCACCTCGATGATCGCCAGCACCCGCGCAATTGCGGGCACATACAGCGGGTCATCGGCTTCGTTGCCAGCCACGACTTCGGTCACCAACGGCAACCCCAGCGGATCCAATGCGGCCACCATCACTTTCACCTGGCGCAACGTCGGGTCATCTTTACTATGCCCAAACTGGAACAACGCACTGGCCGCGTCAGCATGATACCCAGAGACAGTGGTCGGATCCAGGCGGACACGCTGCGTCGGCAATTCGTACACGCGAATCAGATTGGCCCCCAATTCCTGCTCAATTGCCTGCCACAACACCGGCCGACTCAGCCGCGTCAGCAACTTGGTCAGCCGGTCATCGGTAAAATCCAACTCCGTCAACCCGCTCAGACCGGTGATACGCACAATGGTCTCCTGCGCCTGCCGCACCCACGTCTGTACCGGCAGCTTGCGATGGTCGCCCTGCGACAAGATATGGGCCAGCCAGATCACACCGATCCACCCCCAACTCAAGCCTTCGTGCAAACCATGCAGCTTCAGATGGCGGTCCAGAATTTCTGGCAGGCCCAGCCGCTGCATCACGGCCAGCAGCAGCGGAAAGTCATCAATGCGTTCGGTTGTGATCGTCAGCTCTGTGTTCATCCGCAGAGCGTACCAATGAATTCACGTTTTCGCTAGATTTTTCAGCGAATGGACAGATTCGTGGCAAAGTTGAATCGCTGCCTTGATGGAAAGATGAAGTCACGCTATGAGTGAAATCGTCACAAGTGAAGCCGTCGTTGCCGCGGTGATGCGCGTGGGCCAGACGCTGGTGGAGAGCGAAGACTACCTCACCTCCCTCGACCAGCAGATGGGCGATGGCGACCTGGGCATCACCCTGAGTAAAATCGGCGGGGCGCTGGTCGAGTTTGCCGGCGGCACGCCGGTGGATGGCGACATTGGCAAGTGGTTGGGCAAGGCGGGCATGGCAGCCAACAAGGCCGGCTCCTCCTCCTTTGGCACGCTGCTGGCGACGGCGTTCATGCGCGGGGGCAAGGTCGTGGCGGGCAAGGCCGAACTGGTTCCTGCCGATCTGGCGGCCATGTTCACTGCGGCGGATGCCGGCGTGCAGGAGCGGGGCAAGGCGCAGTTGGGCGACAAGACCGTGGTCGATGCGCTGCATCCGGCCGCGCTGGCCTTTGCCGCGGCGGTGGAGGCCGGCGACCCGCTGCCGGCAGCAGCAGCCACCGCGCTGCGCTCCGCCGAGATGGGTCGCGACCAGGTGACACCGCTGCGCAGCAAGATCGGGCGGGCCAGTTGGGTAGGAGAGCGCACCGAGGGCAAGGTGGACGCCGGCTGCGAGGCGTTGGTGGTGATGCTGAACGCGCTCATTTCTTCGTGAAAAGGCTTCGTCGCAGGCGATGCACTTCAGCGTCAAGCGCGACGAGTTCTTTTATTGCAACAGTTTTCTAACCCAGTAAACAGGAGTATCCAGTATGAAGAAGATCTATCTTGCTATGCTCGTCGTGTTGGTGGCGGCGATGGTCGCTGCCTGCGCACCCGCCCCGGCGCCTGCTCCGGCCGCCGAAGCGCCCGCCGCCGATGCCGCTGCCACCGAAGCCCCTGCCGCTGAGGCTGCCGCGCCCAGCGACCTGACCTTCACGACCGTCGTGAAGATCGCTGGCATCAACTGGTTCAACCGCATGGAAGAGGGCGTCAAGAAGTTCGGCGCCGACACCGGCATCAATGCGTCGCTCGTCGGCCCGGCCGAAGCGGACGCGGCGCAGCAGATTCCGATCATCGAAGACCTGATCGCCCAGGGCGTGGATGCGCTGTGCGTGATCCCAATGGACCCGACGCAGCTCGACCCGGTGCTGAAGAAGGCCATGGACGCCGGCATCGTTGTCATCACCCATGAGGCCTCCAACCAGGTCAATATGGACTGGAACATCGAAGCCTTCGACAACTCGGCTTTCGGCGCCGGTCTGATGGACCGCCTGGCCGCGTCGATGGGCGAAGAGGGTGAGTACGCTGTCTTCGTCGGCAGCCTCGGATCCGTGACCCACAACCAGTGGGTCGACGGCGGCATTGCGCGCCAGTTGGAAGCCTACCCGAACATGAAGCTGGTCGGCGACAAGAACGAGACCTTCGATGACGCTGAGATCGCCTACCAGAAGGCCAAAGAAGTCCTGGCCGCCTACCCGAACATCAAGGGCTTCCAGGGCAGCGCCTCCACCGACGTCGCCGGCATTGGCCGCGCCATCGAAGAGGCTGGCCTGCAGGATGTCGTTTCGGTTGTCGGCACCAGCCTGCCCTCCATCGCGGGCGACCTGCTGACCACCGGCGCCATCGACGCCATCGGCTTCTGGGACCCGGCTGTGGCGGGTGAAGCCTGCAACAAGCTGGCACAGATGCAGCTTGCCGGCGAGCCGATCGGCGAAGGCACCGACCTGGGCATCCCGGGCTACGACAGCCTGATCCTGGTTGGCGAGAATGTTCTGTACGGCAATGCGCCGGTCTATGTCGACGGCACGACCGCAGGCGACTACCCGTTCTAAACGGATAGGGTGATTGGGGTGTGGGGTCTTGGGGTGTTAGGGTTTCAGGCAGGTTGTGGAATCCGACGAACACCCCAATACCCTAACACCCCAATACCCCTAAACAGGCCAACAACCTTCACCTCTCTCACGCGGCGATTCGCTCGAATCGCCTTACCGTTGCCAGGGCAATGCATTCATGGCCGATGAAATTGTACGCCTCACCGGTATCCACAAGTCATTTGCCGGTGTGCGCGCATTGCAGGATGTCAGCCTGACTCTCGAACGGGACAAGATTCACTGTCTGGTGGGGGAAAACGGCTGCGGCAAATCAACACTCATCAAGATCATTGCCGGCGTCTACCAGCGCGATACGGGGTCGGTGCAGATTAACGGCACGGAGTACGAGCGGTTGCACCCTATCGACTCGATCCGGGAAGGCATCCAGGT
>JAPKMV010000564.1 GCA_026645635.1 Caldilineaceae bacterium | reverse complement strand
GGTTGTCGGCTGTGCGCCCGTGAGAGTGCTTGAGAAGGTCATTTTGACGCAGAGGCGCAAAGTGGCAGAGGCCCGCAGAGAAAAACAGAGAGATTTCACAACGTATTCTCTGCGTTTCTCCGCATCTCTGCGCCTCCGCGTCAAATCAGGTGGCTTTACAAAGAGATCTAAGGATTAAGACGGTCTATGCGATTTTTGGTCTTGTGTCTGCTTCTGGTCAGTGTGGTGATTGCCGGTTGCGGCCCTGCGGCGTCCGCTGAGAGTTCTGCACCTGCTGCGATGTTGGACGAGTATCCGGTGGTCGAAACGGTCAACCGGCCCGGCATCGCCATTGCGCCGCCGGCCTTTCACCGCCCCGATGCGCTGCGCATCCTGCCCAGTCGCCTGTTGATTCCGGCCATCAAGGTGGATACGCCCATCGTCGAATTGGGCTGGAGCACTAAGAAGACGGCAGCCGGCGCCATTTTTAGCGAATGGGATGTGGCGGCCTACGCGGCGGGCTGGCACAAGAACAGCGCGCTCCCCGCCGAAGAGGGCAATGTGGTGATGAGCGGCCACAACAACATCCTCGGTTCGGTCTTCCGTGAGCTGGACCGCGGGGCGACACCATCACGATCTACTCCGGCCGGCGCGCCATCAACTACACCGTCGATGAAGTGATCATCGTGCCGGAGAAACATGCGACGTTGGAGCAACGCAAGGAAAACGCCAAATACATCGAGCCGACGGCAGATCACCAACTCACGCTGGTAAGCTGCTGGCCACGCAACGACAATTCCCACCGCATTATCGTGATCGCCAAGCCGGCGGCGGGGATGATCACGGCGCAGAAGCCGTAGGAGTTGCGAGGGGCGAGGGGCGAGTTAGGTGCTTGCCGCTTGCCGGCGCTGCTGGTCAACGCCCCTCGCCCCTCGCAACTCGCAACTCACAAAAACAGCGTCATCAACAACGCATCTTCCCCGTTGTCGTTATAGTAGCGGCGGCGTTCGCCCACTTCCACAAAACCTAGCCGGGCGTAGAGCTTTTGCGCGTCGCGGTTGCTCATGCGCACCTCCAGCGTCACCAGGCGCGCGCCGGCGCAACGGGCCGCATCCACCATGCCGGTGACCATCAGGGTTCCCAGCCCGCGGCGGCGAAAGTCCGGGTGAACCGCCACGTTGACAATGTGCGCCTCGTCGCCCATCAGCCAGTAGCCGCCGTAGGCCACGACTGCCGGCAGCCCAGTGGAGAGGCATAGTCGCGCCACCCAGTAGGAGGCCAGTTGGTTGCTCAGCAACTCATGGCGAAACGTGGTGCGCGTCCACGGGTCGGCGAAGCACTGCTCCTCCAACGCGCCGACAGCATCGATGTCGGACTCGGTCATGGGCGTGAAGACAAATTCTGCTGCTGCCATCGACGATCACGGGTTCTGCAAATAGAGCGGCTGTAAGGCCGTGAGCGAATCGACCTGACCGGCGGCAAGCGCCAGCGCGGCCAGGCGGGCGAGCTGGCTGGCGCGGCGCAGCGTGCTCACGGCGTCGGGCCTGAACACGTGAGGCAGCGCGGCCGTTGCAGCGTCCAGGTCCGCACCGCACTCCCCCACCAGCCAGATCGGTTGCGTGTCATCTTCCGCCAGTGCGGCAGCAAACGCCGTCGCGATCCCAACGTGGTGACCGCCGGCCGCCGGGCGCGCCAGCCGATCACCGGCGGCAAACCATGCCCAGTTATAGCGCCCGCGTCCCGCCTGGATGCACGCGCAGACGCGCGGGGAGGGCTGCACCGCGGCGACGGCATCCAGCCAGGGCGCTGCGGTCACCGTCAGCGTGGGCAGCCCCACCACTGCGGGCGGTGCGGGCAGCCCCAGCCCGATTCCCTTCACCGTGCTGATGCCGATGCGCACGCCGGTGAAACTGCCCGGCCCGGTCGTCACCGCCAGCGCTGTGATCGCCTGTGGCGTGGCTTCCACCAGGGCGAGCGCCTGCTGCACTGTAGGCAGCAGATCCTGCGTCTGGCGGCGGCGCGCGTCCCAGGTCATCTCCAGCAGCAGATGGTCGGCGGCAAGATCATAGAGGGCGAGCGAAGCAGTGGTGGTGGCGGTGTCAAGTGCAAGCAGCATAGGTGAACTCGTTTTCATTTCGGCAATGACAAGGATTATAGCAGACCGCGGCGCGGAGTGTGCTACACTCGGATGCAGCGAAAACGGGAGAGCAATAGACCGCGGATTTGGCGGATGAGGCGGATTTCCGCGGATTTTTTGCATTCATCCGCGTGAATCCGCCAAATCCGCTTCATCCGCGGTCTATTCCAATCTGCCGAACGAGTAAATTAACTTGATAGGGGTTGACGTATGACGAAACTATTGCTGGGCGCGCACATGTCGATTGCTGGGGGCGTGAGCCAGGCGCTGGATCGGGCGGCGACTGTCCACTCGAATGCGGTGCAGGTTTTCACCAAGAACAATCGGCAGTGGGCCGGGCCACCGGTCAACGCCGCCGACGTCGCCCGCTGGCAGGAGCAGATGCCCGCGCTGGGCATTGCCGCGGCGGTGAGCCACGCCAGCTACCTGATCAACCTGGCCAGCCCCAACGATGACCTGTGGGAAAAGAGCATCGCCGCGCACCGGGACGAGATCCAGCGCGCCCACGCCTACGGCATCGCCAACGTGGTGCTGCACCCTGGCGCGCACACCGGCGCCGGGGTGGATACGGGCATCGCGCGCATCGCCGCGGCGCTCAACCGCATCCACGCCGCAACGCCCGAATGCGCCGGCACGGTCACTTGTCTGGAGATCATGGCCGGGCAGGGGTCGGTGCTGGGGCGCAGCCTGGAGGAACTGCGGGCGATGATCGAGCAGGTGGCGGAGCGCAGCCGTGTGGCGGTCTGCCTGGACACCTGCCACGCCTTCGCCGCAGGCTACGACATCCGCAGCGCGGCGGGCTACGCCGATTTCGTCGCCGCCATCGAGCGGGAGATCGGGCTGGAGACGGTGCGGGTGTGGCATCTCAACGACAGCAAAGGCGCGCTGGGCAGCAATGTGGATCGCCACACCCACATCGGCGACGGTGAGATCGGTTATGATGGCTTCCGCTGGCTGCTCAATGACCTGCGCTGGGCGGGCACTCCCATGCTGCTGGAGACGCCGAAAGAGGAGACGCTGGAGGAAGATGCGATGAATATGGGCCGGCTGTGTGCGCTGGTGGAGGATGCTGCGCGAGTGCCCGACGGGCTTGCCGTTGAAGTCCATGCTTCCGCTTTGCCGTAGGTGCGGTTTTCAACCGCACGAAGCTCCGCTGGCGCCGCGGCATAAGGGATTGAAACCTTGCGCTTTGCCGTAGGTGCGGTTTTCAACCGCACGAAGCTCCGCTGGCGCCGCGGCTATGTGCGGTTAAAAACCGCACCTACGGATTCATAGAACGCACTGGTGCAGAGCAACAGCGCGGCGATAGCCACCGGTGCGCTTG
>JAPKMV010000563.1 GCA_026645635.1 Caldilineaceae bacterium | reverse complement strand
AGAAAGCTCCCGCCCAGGCCGCCGATCCCGCCGATGCCGCCGATCCCAATGTGCCCTGGCGGCGGCGGTGGCGGCGGATTGGGTGGGAGCCTGTGGGTCATCGTGACGGTGGTCGTAAACGTGCCCGGGTCGAAGAAGTAGCTGATGTTGTCGAAGGGCGAGAGGACCAGGCTGCTGCCCACCGTGTTCAGCAGCGCCGTCAGGCTGAACGCGTGGGGCGGGATGGCAGGGTTGGCCGCGGTCGTCATCCGCCACAGCCCGTTCATCGGCAGCGCCCTGCTGCTGCGCTGCCCCCCGTCGAAGGTGAATGTCCGGCCCACGGGCGTCAGCCGCGGCCATAGGTTGAAGTTGCCGTACCCGGTCACTTCGACCAGCCGCGCCGTCTGCCACGTATCGCTGATCCACTCGCTCACATCGAGCTGACTGCCGGTGACGGTGGACTCGCCGCTGATCAAGTCGGTCGTGGTGAACGCGCGGGTGTAGACGATGCGCGTCCCGGCGCGGCTGAGCGCGGCCGGGCCGTCCGTTGAGCTGGAAGGCAGCACCGGCGTGGGGTTGACCAGACGCGGCGCGCCCCAGCCGCTGCCTTCCCACCACACGCTGTAGAGGTTCTGCGCCGTGCGCACCAGATAGCTGCCGCTGGGCGTCAGCGACACCAACCAGTAGACAATCGACATGCCGTCGCCGCTCAGTTGCGGATACTCCGCCATCATCGTCTGCCCGTCGTGGCTGGTGATGGCGACCGGCGGCGACCAGCCCGTGGCGGTGCGCTGGCTGTACAGCACCTGGGTGTTGCCGATGAAGACCAGCCGGCTGCCATCCTCGCTGAGGGAGGGCATGCCGCCGCCCTGGATCGGCCCGCTGGTGAGCGAGACGCGCACCGGCGGGCCCCAGACTCCGTTCCTGCGCTCCAGCACGTAGAGTTGCTGGATGCCCAGGAAGGGGTAGTCGCTGACTGCCAGCGTCGCGCCGGTGCGGTTCAGGCTGATCCAGTAGTGGGCGTTCGGCAGGCCGGTGTTGACCAGCGCGGGTGCGCTCCACGTGCCGTCGGCGCCGCGGGTCAGCACGTAAACGCCGAAGGTCGTCCCCGTGTAGCCGACGTAGGCAATCGTCTTGCCGTCGCCGCTGAGGACGGGGTGGGTGCGCTGCGGCAGCACCTGAAGGCTCGCCTCGGAGTATGCTCCGTTCTGCGCGACCACGATCGGCGTCTGCCAGACGCCGTTGATCGCCTCGCTAAAGACGATGTGACGGCTGTTGTCGTCGCTGCCGCTGTTGGGGATCAGCGCCACCAGCCGCGCACCGTCGTTGCTGAAACTGACATAGCGTGGGGCGGGCCAGCCTTCGGGGTAGAGGATCGCAGGCTCGCTCCAGCCGGGCGGCGTGGCCGGGGCCGGCGGCGTCGCCCGCGCCGGGGTAGGCAGGCAGAGACTGCACAGAATCACACACAGGAACAGCAGACGCACGGATGGCATAGCTCCTCCTTTTTTACCTTCACTACAGGAATAGAACGCGGATGACGCAGATTGGGCAGATTGTCGCGGATTGGATCAGCGCAAATCCGCCCGATCCGCGTCATCCGCGTTCTATTCCGATTTTCATCGGACCACAGCCGGCAGGTAGACCCGCGCCGCGGTGCGGAACGACCAGATGTACGGTTCAGCCAGCGCGATGCTGTTGGCGTCGAAGGCCAGCGCCGTGATCTGGTAGGATTCGCCGGCGCGCAGCCCGCTGTGGGTGATGGTGGCCATCGTCCGGGCCTCGTTCCAGGCTGCCTGCCAGCCCGCCAGCGGCGGCTTGGCGTCGAGCGTCAGGCTGCCTGGATCCATCGCCTTCGAGAAGGTGAGCACGATCGGCGCGTCCGTGGCCACGGCCGTGCTGCCTGGCGCAGGCGTAGCCGACTGCACGGCGGGCGGCGTGGCGTCCACCACCCAGTGATAGTCGACGCCGCCGATGGCTGCACCGTGAATCTGCGCAGTGAAGGCGAGCATGAAATCCGCGCCGGCAGGCCCCGTGAACGCGGCGGTGATGGCCGCCGACTCCGCGGCGTTCAGCGGCAGTTCGCGCAGCGCGCTCTGTGCGCCGGCGGTGAGGCGTACCTGCTGGGTGGGCGTCAGCACCTCGATGTTCGCACCCGGCGCGCCAGCCGCGACCCAGTTGGCGAAAAGCTCACCGGGGAGGGTCAGCAGCACGCTGCCGCCGGTGGGCCACTGCTGCTTATCGACGATGAGATCGACCGCCTGCGCAGTGTTGTAAGGGTTCACCAGGTCGAACGCCGCCGCCGACTCCGCCACGCTGCGCCCGGGGAGCGCCGGGTTGTCGAAGATGTTGACGTTGCGCCAGGTCAGGTTGTTGTCCCACGGCACCCACAGCGGCGTGCATTCCAGCGCCCGGTCATAGGGATCGGCTGCGCTGTCCTGCAGGGCTTGCAGGCAGGTGTGGCCGCTCTGGGTTGGCGTCCAGGTCGTCTTGACGACGCGGATCTCGCCGGGCTGCAGGTTGGCGAAGGGAATCGCGCCGATGGGCGCCCAGTCGCCGCAGCGCGCGCCGAGGGAAGGCGCAATCCACGACATCTCGACGGTGCCAGTGAAGGCTTCAGTGCCGCGATTGCGCAGCCGGGCATAGACGTAGTTCGTGACGTTGGCAATCGGGTCTTGGTGCACCACACCGCCATCGTCGGCATGACGCACCCAGATGTCGGGCGACTGATACCAGTCGTTCAGCCCGCTGGGCACCACGCCGCTGTCCGCCGGGTTGTCCTTGCTCCAGCCGTCGGCAGCGTCATTGACCACGGCAAAGGTCTGGGTGTAGCTGTCGTTTTCCGGGCGTTCGTCGCCGGCAAGCTGGGTGACGCAGGTGACGGTGTAGACGCCTGCGACTGCCGGCGTGAAGGCTGGAAATTCCAGGCTCTGCCAGACCAGCGCCGGCCAGGGAGCGGCTGTGCTCACGGTCTGCGTGTAGAGCGCGGCGGCGTCGAGGGCAATCGTACAGCGCACCGGCGTCGGGTCAGCCAGCGCCGCGGCCCCTGCGTTGAGCACAGCCGCTGCCGGCTGCAGCGGCTGTCCCACGGCGGCATTGGCGGGCAGGATCACCCCACGCGCCGACGCGTCGCGATCTACCAGCGGCAGCTCGTAAGCGCCCATGTCCGGCTGCCAGTCGCGGGTGCGCCCTTCCAGGTCGGCGATGAGCGGGTTCGGGTAGTTCGCCGTGCCTGCGTTGACCGCGGGGGAGCCGGCCTGGAGCTTGTAGTCGCCGTTGGCGGGGTCCACGAAGAGTGGGTCGGCGTCGAGGTTGCCGGCGCCGGCATAGCCGCCCTCCACCAGCGTGTGGCGCACATCGGCGCTGGCCGGTTCGCCCAGCCCGATCGCCCATGTAGTGCCGTGGATGATGCTGTTGATCACGTTCAGCAGCGCTGCTTCCGGTGGATTGACCAGCACGCCGCCGTCGGA
>JAPKMV010000562.1 GCA_026645635.1 Caldilineaceae bacterium | reverse complement strand
CACCCCAACGGACTTTCCTACACCGACGGCGACGCCCACGCTTACGCCCACGGCCAGCCCGACCGCCACGGCCAGCCCGACTGCCACGGCCAGCCCGACCGCCACCCAATCGCCCACGGCCAGCGCAACCGCGACGGCGACACCGACAGCCACCGCGACGCATACAGGGACGGCTACTGCCACGCAGACGCCAACCGCGACGGCCACGCCAACCGCCACGGCGACGGCGACAGTGACCCCCACCTATCCACCGCCAGTCGTCTCGTTCGACGTGCCCACCGACCGCCACGGCCACGCCGACCGCCACGGTCACGCCCACAGCCACCAGCACCCCGGCAGCCCTCCCGGACCTGATCTCCCTGGTGCATGACCTGCCTGTGGTCGACGCGGCCATCTTCACCCCCACCCAGGGCAGTCTCTTCACAACCCTCAATCCCATTGCGGTCGAGGGTGGGGCCTTCGCCGTCGACTATCTGCGCATGTTGACGGTGACCGTCGATGGCGGCACAGTCTATACCCAGAGCTGGCCCGCGGCCAGCACCGGCGACGAACGCTGGGCCACGACCTGGACACCGTCCAGCGACGGCGTCTATGTGTTGGACGCGGTGGCCGCAGACTGGGCGGGGAACGTCCAGACCACTACCTATCCCATCACCATCACCGTGGATAGCTTAGTCCCGTCCGTGCTCATCGCCTCCAGCGTCCTCACCACCGCCCACGAGGTTGCACCCGGCATGGTTGTTCTGACCGGTACGGGCAGCGCACCGGGGGCAGCCGTGGCGATCGACCCGGGCACTGGCTTTGCGCCGGCGAGTTACGATGGCGCGGCATGGAGCCTCCAGTGGATCGTGCCGGGCAGCCTGGATGGCGGCAGCTATCCCATCGCGGCCCGCATCACCGACAGCCGCAACCGCACGGGCACAGATGCCAAAACTGTGACCGTGGACGTGATCCCCCCGACCGCGGTGACGATGACCCTGGCCTACCGGGGCAGCGGCGGGATCACGGCCATCGAGCCTTACTCCACCGTGCGCGAGAGCGGGGTAAACCTCATCGTTGACTGGACCGCCAGCACGGACGGCAGCGGTCTGGCCGACTACCGGGTGGGCTGGAGCCAGGAGGCGGACCCGGACATGGCCGTCCTGTCCGCGGTCAACCCGGCGGCAAACCGCAGTCACGAGCAGAGCGCGGGCGAGGCCGAGGTCTGGTACGCCCATGTGATCAGCACCGACATCTACGGCAACCGCACGGTGCAAACCCTGGGGCCGGTCTATGTGGATGCGCCGACAACGCCCGACCTGGTGGATCTGCCCGGCTACCGGGGCTGGATGGAGAGCGGCGCGTCCCTGGTGGGCGTGGACAACGAAGTTCACCTGGTGGACGACAGCCGCCCGCGCCAATCCTTCTACACCAGTTGGAACGCAGCCACCCTGCGCCTGGCCTGGCTCGGCGGCGATTGGACCGCCGATGGCGACCTCTTCGTCTATCTCAACACCGACGGCGGCGGCGCCACCGAACTCTATGATCCCTATCCTGTGGCCGGGGCTGCCTTTACCTTTGGGGTCAACACCCCGCCCGCGTCCGCACCCATCCAACTGCCCGCCGGCTTTGCCGCCCGCTACCTGATCTGGGTGCAGGACAGCGAGACTGCCACGCTGCTCCGTTTCGACGGCGCCGCCTGGACGCCGCTGCAGGCGCTGGATGCGGGCCAGTTTGTCATGGCCACTGCGGACGGGCAGCCCTTGACCGACCTGACCCTGCCCTTCAGCCTGCTGGGGCTGGGCGCAGGATCATCCCTCCAACTCCTGGCGCTGGCCGCCGAAGAGAACATCCTCAGCCTGTGGGCGGCCATCCCGGACAAGACTGCGGTGAACAGCGAGCGGGTGATCAACCCGGCCGCCGTGGGCCGAGACCTGAGCGGCTATCAACTGACCCAGGCCCTGACCTTCCCGCCCCTGGGCAACGGCGTGCTGCCCAACCAGGGCAAGCTCCCTGGGCCTAGCCTGACCCTGGCGATTGCCGACGGCCCCGGCGTGGCCCTGGGCTACCTGACCGATGATCTGCTCGATCTGTTGGTTCCCGGCGCCGCGCTGGACGGCAATCTGGACGGCGTGCCCGACGTGGCCCTGCCCGCCAACCAGGCGCCCCTCCCAGTCGGCAACGGTCCGGTGCGCTACGAGATTCAATACCGCAACGACGGCATCGCGACGGCCAGAAATGTCACCTTCCGCGCCACTGCCGCCGGCGCGCTCCAACTGAGCAGCCCGGCCACGGTCAACCTCGGCGATGTGGCGCCGGGCATTTCGGGCACTGTCAGCTTCGTGGGCAATATCGCCGGCGGCGCCCATTCCGCCGAACTAAATGTGACCGTCGCCGACGAGCTGCATGGAGACTTCGATTGGCTGTGGATGCAGGCGCCTGTGGACAGCACAGGGCCGGTGGTCGCTATCCTTGCGCCGCAGGGCTATGCACCCACCAGCCCGAGCTTGATCATTGGCAGCAGCGCCGACGATTCGGGTGCACCCACCATCCAGATCGAGGTGAACAACCTGCCCGGCGGCGTCCTCACGATCGACTGCACCGACCCCACCCCGACCGACGGCGTCTGGATCTGCGCCTGGTACCCCGGCGATCTCAAGGACGTGAGCCAGGTGACGCTGCGGGCGCGGGGCACAGACGGCTTCGGCAACGTGGGCGACTGGAGTCCGGCGGTGACGCTGGATGTGGACATGACCCCGCCCGCAGTGGATCTGAATCAAGCCACCAGTGACTATCTGACCGATGGCTACATCAACGGGCTGGAACTCTTCTGGCGGGGCCAGGTGGTGGACGACCAACAAGCCGCGGGGTTGACCATCTGCCAGGGTCGCGCCCTGGGTGATGGCTGCCAGGAAAATACGCTCTTTGGCGCCGCGGTCGCGCCCTGGCGCCAGGACTTCGCTGACCAGTGGCTTGGGGCAGACGGCATCCTCCATGATCTGGCGCTGTCCGGCGAGGACAATGCGGGCAATGTGAGCACACCGCCGCTCACCCGCACCTTCGTGGTGGATACGGTCTCCCCGATCATCACGGTGACCGCCCCCATCACCGACAGTTTTGTGGTCGCTGTCGGCGGCGGCGCGCCCATCACGGGCAGCGTCACCGACGGCGGCGGCGTGGCCAAGATGTCCGCCCTGCTCTTCACCCCCGACGGCCAGTTGCGGGTGGAGGACGCAATGGTCGACGGCGACGCCTGGCGTTATCTGCCCCAAGTGGAGGCAGCAGGTGACTATCTGCTGATGCTCGTGGCCTGGGACCGGGCCGGGAACGCGACGCTGACCAACGCCTTCGCCATGTCTGCCGGCGGGCGGATCGTGACGCGGCTGCATGTCTACCCGGCGCAGCCGGGGGTGGCGCCGGGCGGCGCGGTGGTGATCAGCGCGACGGTGACGCCGCCGCAGGCGGGGCTG
>JAPKMV010000561.1 GCA_026645635.1 Caldilineaceae bacterium | reverse complement strand
GAAAATACAGCAACTTCCCGATTAATCTTTTCGCCCAATTCTTGCTCGGCGACTTCCAGGTCATAGCGCACTTGCAGCCGCAGCCAGACAGCCGCGCTTGTACCGAAATACCGGGCAAGGCGCAGCGCCGTATCCACGGTGATCGCACGTTGACCGTTGACAATCTGGCTGATCCGAATTGGAGCTACGCCGATATCATGCGCCAGACGATACTGCGTCAAACCAAGTGGTTTCATGAAGTCTTCGCGCAATATTTCGCCTGGGTGAATAGGCGACAATGCTTCATCTCTCATCGTCTTCTCTCAGTCGTGATAGTCCATAATCTCCACGTCGTGCGCCTGATTGTTCGCCCATTTGAAACAAATGCGCCACTGGTCATTGATGCGAATGCTGTACTGTCCCGCTCTATCGCCTTTGAGTTTTTCCAGCCGATTTCCCGGTGGAGCAAGTAAGTCATTCAAGTCTTCTGCGTCGTCAAGATACAACAATTTGCGGCGGGCTGCACGTTGAATATCTCTGGGCAACTTTCTGGATATTTCGCCACGAAAGATCTTCTCAGTTTCTCCAGAAGCAAACGACCCTATCATACTTGAATAGTATCACGAGGCGATAATAGTTTCAAGACGCCGAAGCTGTGCGAGCGAACCGGGATGCGCCAGTTATGAGCGTCGCCGATAGTGAAGCTAAAGTTGATGCAGAATGGCACGCGCAGCCGCCTTAATACACTGCTTCAGATCACACGCCATTCGTTCAGCGTCGCTATGCGTGAGGTCACGGTTGTTGGCTTGCACTTCGTCAATGACGGCAAACAGCGCTTCGCGTTCCTGGGTCAACTGCTCCAGCAAGGCATACGGCACAAGCGCGGCCGCTGGCCTGCCGCTCTTCATGAGCACCACCGTGTCGCCGCGGTAGCGCACCCGGTCGACCAACTCACCGAATTTGCTGCGGGCTTCGGTGACGCCGATTGTCTGTTGTATGGCTCTCCTCCATCAAGTAAACAGAATGTACACTTATTCTATGTGTTACGATTGCCTTTGATCACCCGCTCAATGTCGATAGTTCATGCCTACGCAAGAATGTGAGTCCCAGGTTAATCCTCTCATCAGTGCTGAGACAATCTGGACAGCATAGAACGCATCGGCAAAACGTACCCTGTGCGCTTTTGTCACCCCGTCACTGCCTCACCCTTGCACCCAGCCAGACCTGATCAGGTTTCACCCACCCGCCCACACCGCCTCCATCACCCGCGGAGGCGACATGGGCAGCTCGGTCATGCGCACACCGGTGGCGCGGGCGATGGCGTTGGCCACGGCCCCGGCGGGTGGCACGATGGGCGTCTCACCCACGCCGCGCACGCCGAAGGGGTGGCCAGGATAAGGCACCTCCACCAGCACCGTGTCGATCAGCGGCAGATCGGGCGCGACGGGCATGCGGTAGTCGAGCAGGCTGGCGTTGAGGAGCCGGCCCTGCGCGTCGTAGACATACTCCTCGTTCAGCGCCCAGCCGACGCCCTGCGCCACGCCGCCCTGCAACTGCCCTTCCACGTAGCTGGGGTGGATCGCCCGCCCCACATCCTGAAGCGCAGTGTAGCGCAGAATTGTCACCTTGCCCGTCTCCGGGTCCACGGCCACGTCGACGATGTGCAGCCCGAAGCCCGGACCATAATCCTGCGGGTGAACCGAGGCGCTAGCCGTGACCGGCGGGTCAAGCTCCGCGGCGAGTTCCTTGAAACTGATCGCGCGTTCGCCGTGGCGGAAGACGCCACCCTCCACCGTGACCGCGTCGCCAGGGACGTCCCACAAGTCGGCGGCGCGTTGGCGCATCTCCGCCAGGATCTTCTTGCCCAGTTCATAGACCGCCCAGCCGGTGCCGAAGGTGGTGCGGCTGCCGCCGGTGACATCGTTGTAGCCGACCGTGCTCGTGCCGGCGACCTGCGGGCGCACATCCGCGTAGGGAATGCCCAACGTCTCGGCCAACTGCATGGCGATGCTGGCGCGACTGCCGCCGATGTCGGTGGAGCCTTCCACCAGGCTGACGGTGCCGTCGCGGTTGACCGCAGCCGACGCCGAGGACTTGCCGCCCCAGTTGAACCAGAAGCCGGCCGCGATGCCGCGCCCGCTGTGCGGCTGGGTGAGCGGCGCCAGGTAGTGGGGATGGTTGCGCGCAGCTTCGAGCACGGCGGTGTAGCCGATGGTGCGAAAAAGTGGGTCGATGCCCAGTTTCTGCGCCAGCTCATCCACCACCGACTCACTGGCGAAGGCGGCGTTGGTGCCTCCCGGCGCCCGGTAGGCCGCGGCCTTGGGCCGGTTCACCACCACGTCGTAGCCGTCGATGCGCAGGTGCTCCAGCTTGTAGGGCGCAAAGATGACGCCGCAGCCCGCGCCCACCGGCGAGCCGGGAAACGCGCCGGCTTCGTAGATGAGCGTCGCTTCCGCCGCGGTGAGTTTGCCCTCGCGCGTTGCGCCCATTTTTACCGTGATGTAGGAGCCGGAGGTTGGGCCGGTGGCAGCGAGCACCTCAGCGCGGGTCATCGTCATCTTGACCGGGCGATGGCCGGCCTTGCGCGAGAGCAGCGCGGCCAGCGGCTCCAGATAGACGCCCAGTTTGCCGCCAAAGCCGCCGCCGATCTCCGTGGGCGTGACCTGCACTGCGGAGATCGCTATGTCCAGCAGTTCGGCCACCTGCTCCTGCACGGCGAAGGCGCCCTGGGTGCTGCACCAGATCTGGAGCGCACCATCCTGGCTCCACAACGCGGTGGCGTTGTGCGGTTCGATGTAGCCCTGGTGCACCGTGGCGGTGTGAAACTCGCGTTCGACGATCACGTCCGCGGCGGCAAAGCCCACGGCCAGGTCGCCCCGTTCGTGGCGGATGTGCTCGGCGACGTTGGTCGGCCTGTCCCCGCGCTGTCCCAGGGCATTGGTGCGCAGGTCGTCCAGCAGGATCGGCGCGTCGTCGGCCATCGCCGCCTTGCCGTCGAGCAGCGGCGGCAGCAGTTCGTACTCGACCGTGATCAAGCGCGCCGCCTCCTCGGCGATGTGGGCGTTGTCGGCAGCCACCGCGGCGATGGCATGGCCATAGTAGAGCACCTTGTCCCGCGCCAGCATGTTGCTGCTGCTGTAGCGCAGGTTGACGATGGACTCGCCCAGGTCGGCGATCTTATCCTCGATGGCCGGCATATCCGCCGCCGTGACCACGGCACGCACGCCGGGCAGCGCGGCCGCCGCCCCGGCATCGTCACATCCGCGCCATACACCGCGCGCCCCGTGACCTTATCCACGCCGTCCGGGCGCAGCGGCCGCGTCCCGATGACGCGGAATGGAGGAGGAGTTGTTGTCATGTCGGTTATCTCGCTTTCAGAGGAGATTGGAGATTGGAGATTAGAAATTAGAGATTAGGAGATTGTGAGATTGAGGGATTGATGGTCACAATCTCGTAATCTCTCAATCTCCAAT
>JAPKMV010000560.1 GCA_026645635.1 Caldilineaceae bacterium | reverse complement strand
TGGCCGCGGGCTTCATCCTGCAGTTTGGCGGCGGCTGGGGCGATGACTGGCCCTTCTATCTGACTATCGTCGGCCCCCAGGTGGCGATCGGCCTGCTTTTCCTGGCCGACTGGCGGCTGCACAACGAAGTTGACGGCGGGAGAGGCGCCGTGCCTGCCGGGGTGTAGCGCCTGCCCAGGTCGGATGTGCACCCCAGCCTTCCATAAAATTGAGCGGTTCTGCCGCCAATCACACCTGTTTTGCACTCTGTCCCTGGATCGACTACAATCTCCGCACAGCGTCAATCCAGTTTCAGCAGTGTACAATTCTGCCTCACGCAAAGCCGCAAAGTGAAGAGAGTCTTCTTCGCATCTTGGCGTCTTGGCGTGAGATTTGCACCTGTCATTTCTGTCGTCTACTCACACAATCAACCACGGAGGTGAACGTTATGACTCGATTATGGCTTCGACGCGGCGCGAGCTTGCTCACGCTGTTGCTGGTGGTGCTGCTGGTAGCGGCGTGTGCGGCCGTGCCCGCGGCTGCGCCGGCAGCCAGCGAACCGGCCCCAGCGGCTACCGACGCTCCGGCTGCTGAGGCGGCTGCGGACGCGCCCGCCGCGGGCGCCGCGATGGCGCCCACTGCCGGCGGCTTCCCCAACAAGGCGCTTCAGATCATGGCGCCGGCCAACCCCGGCGGCGGCTGGGACACCACCGCCCGCCTGCTGGCACAGGCCATGTCGGAATCGGGTATCAGCCCGGTGCCGGTGGAAGTCTTCAACGTGCCCGGCGCGGGCGGCACCGTCGGCCTGGCGCAGCTCGTCTCACAGAATGCGGGCGACCCCTACACCATCATGATGATGGGCCGCGTCATGGTCGGCTCCATCCTCACCAACCAGTCGCCGGTGACGCTGGCCGAAAGCACGCCGCTGGCGCGCCTAACCGCCGAGTACGAGATCATCGTCGTGCCCAAAGATTCGCCCTTCCAGACTATGGCCGACCTGGTCGCTGCGTTCCAGGCCGACCCGCAGAGCATCGCCTGGGCTGGCGGCTCAGCGGGCGGGACTGACCACATCCTGGTTGGCCAGATCGCCAAGACCGCGGGCGTTGCGCCGGAGGGCATCAACTACATTGCCTACAGCGGCGGCGGCGAAGCGGCTGCATCGATCCTCGGCGGTCAGGTCGCGGCTGGCGTCAGCGGCATCGGCGAGTGGGCTGAGTTCATTCAATCCGGCGAGATGCGCGCCCTGGCTGTGAGCAGCGCCGACCGGCTGGAGGGTCTGCCCGACGTGCCGACGCTGGTCGAGAGCGGCGTCGATGTTGTGCTGCTCAACTGGCGCGGCGTCGTCGGCCCGCCCAACATGAGTGAGGAAGACGTTGCCTGGTGGATCGAGGCGCTGACCAAGACGAACGACTCCGCCGAGTGGCAGGAAACCCTGGCCACCAATGGTTGGGACAACGTCTTCCAGACCGGCGACGAGTTCGGCGCCACCCTGGCCGAGGACGACGCCGTCATCGGCGAAGTGCTCAAGGAAATCGGTTTGGTGGAGTAACCCATTTGGCTCACGCAAAGACGCAAAGGCGCAAAGGTTATTTTGTGGCGTCTTGGCGTCTTGGCGTGAGCCAGCCCTATTCATAGGAAGCAAGCACGATGCGCGCGATTCGCTGGGTGGCTCTCATCATCATCGCCTTTGGCGCGGCCTATCTGTGGGGCGCGCTGCAAATCCGCGAATCCACCACCTACTCGGCGGTAGGGCCGCGCTTTTTCCCCAACGCGCTTGGCCTGGGCATCGTGCTCAGTGGCGTCTGGCTGCTGCTCATGCCCGGCGCGCCCCCCGCCGACGATGCGCCGGAGCGTATTCCCCTGGACTGGCTGAGCCTGGGGCTGCTGGCCGCCGCAGTGATCGCCTACGTCCTCATTTTCCGCCCGGTTGGCTACATCATTGCCACCGCGCTCTTGATGGTGGCCGGTGCGCAGATCCTGGGCGACCGCGGCCATCTGCTGCGCGATGCCATCATCGGCGTTTCTCTGGCTGTCACCGTGGCCTTTGTCTTTGGGCGGCTGCTGAACATCAATCTACCGTCAGGTCTGTTCGGCTTCTAGCCGGGCGCCAGTTCAGGAGTTCGGCATGGAATTCACCGGCGATATCTGGTCCAATCTGATCAACGGCTTCGGCGTTGTGCTGACACCCCAGCACCTGCTCTTCGTGATGCTCGGCGTGACCATCGGCACCGCCATTGGCGTGCTGCCGGGCATCGGCCCCTCGCTGACGATCTCGCTGCTGCTGCCGGTCACCTTTGGGCTGGAGCCGATCTCGGCCTTTGTCATGTTTGGCGGCATCTTCTACGGGGCGATGTACGGCGGTTCCACCACCTCGATCCTGGTCAACACGCCGGGCGAATCCTCCTCGGTGGTCACCGCCATCGACGGCTTCAAGATGGCCAAAAAGGGGCGCGGCGGAGCGGCGCTGGCCACTGCGGCCATCGGCTCGTTTTTCGCCGGCACCTTCGCCACGATCATGCTGATGCTGCTGGCGCCGGTGCTGGTGCGCTTTGCACTGCAGTTCGGCGCGCCGGAGTACTTCGCACTGATGCTGCTGGCGCTGAGCGCAGTCACGGGGCTGGCAGGGCAGTCGGCGCCGAAAGCCTTTTTTGCTACGCTCCTCGGCCTGGCGATGGGCATGGTGGGCATCGACTTGCAGACCGGGCAGGCGCGCTTCACCTTTGGCAACCTCAACCTGCTCGGCGGCATCGACCCGGTGATGGTGGCCATCGGCCTTTTTGCTGTGGGCGAGGTCTTCTGGGTGGCCGCCACCTACAAGCGCACCCAGGAGGAGACGCTGACGCTCAAGGGCAGCTTGATGATGAATCGAGAAGAGTGGTCGCGTTCCTGGCCCGCCTGGGCGCGGGGCAGTGTGATCGGCTTTGTCATCGGCGTGCTGCCGGGCGCGGGCGCGACGATCGCTTCGTTTCTCTCCTACAACGCGGAGCAGCGCTTCGCCAAGGGGCGCAAAGAACTGGGCGAGGGCGCCATCGAAGGCGTGGCAGGCCCGGAAGCCGCCAACAACGCATCAGCGGGCGGCGCGCTGGTGCCGCTGCTGGCGTTGGGCATCCCCGGCTCCGCCACCACTGCGGTGATGTTGGTGGCATTCCAGATCTACGGGCTGCGGCCTGGCCCGCTCCTCTTCCAGCAGCAGGGCGATCTGGTTTGGGGACTGATCGCCAGCCTCTACATCGCCAACATTGCGCTGCTGGTGCTTAACCTGCCGATGGTGCGCATCTGGATCAAGCTGCTCGATGTGCCCAAACCTGTCCTCTACACCGGCATCCTGGCCTTTTCACTGCTTGGCGTCTATGCCGACACACAGAATACCTTCAGCATGTTCCTGCTCTTGGGGCTGGGCGTGCTGGGCTTCTTTCTGCGCCGATACGACTTTCCCCTGGCGCCCGTGGTGCTTGGCGCCGTGCTCGGCCCGCTGC
>JAPKMV010000055.1 GCA_026645635.1 Caldilineaceae bacterium | reverse complement strand
AGGGTGTTCATTCACCCGCTCACCCGCTCACCCGCTCACCCGTTCACCCACTCACCCCCTCACACTCGGCGCAGCGCTGCAGTCAACTCGTCCAGGCGCACCGGCTTGGCGATGTAGCCGTCCATGCCGGCCTCCAGGCAGCGGCGGCGATCTTCCGCCTGCGCCGCGGCAGTCATGGCGATGATGACAGGCTGCTGGTCGGCTGGCAGTGTCTCCCGCAGCGTCATTGTGGCTTCGATGCCATCCATCTCCGGCATCTGCACATCCATCAGCACAAGATCATAGGGTTGGCGCTGAAAGGCGGTGAGCACCTCCAGTCCGTTGGCGGCCACATCGACGGTGTAACCCAGCCGTCCCAGGATCTGCTGGGCGACCTTCTGGTTGACGACGTTGTCCTCGGCGAGCAGGATGCGCAGCGGGTGCTGGCCGGCGAAGGCAGGGTCGAGACGGGGCGCGAGCACAGTCTGGTGCAGCGGAGCGCCCTCGGTGCGCAGCACCTGGGTGAGGATGTTGTACAACTGCGACTGCTTGACCGGTTTGGTGACATACGCGGCGAAGCGCACGTCGTCGGTCGCCGCGTCCGTATGGCTGCGCTCGCCGAGGGAGGTGAGCATGACCAGGGGGAACTGGTGCAGCCCGCCGCGCCTGCGCATCGCGGCGGCCAACTCCAGCCCATCCATTTCGGGCATGTGCATGTCGAGGATGGCCAGGTCAAAATGTGCGCCGCCGTCGAGCAGGGCCAGCGCAGCCGCGGCGCTGGCAGCGGCAGTAGGCGCCATCTTCCAGCGTCGGGTCTGCTCTTCCAGGATGAAGCGGTTGGTGGCGTTGTCGTCGACGATCAGCACGCGGCAGCCTTCCAGATTGGCCGCCGGACGCGGGGTGGGGATCGTGGCCGGCGTCGCCAGCAGCGTGAAGTGGAAGGTCGAGCCGCTGCCGGGCGTGCTCTCCACCCAGATCGCGCCGCCCATCATTTCGACCAGGCGGCGGCTGATGGCCAGCCCCAGGCCGGTGCCGCCATATTTGCGCGTGGTCGAGACATCGACCTGGGAGAAGGAACGGAACAGGCGATCCATGCGGTCGGCGGGGATGCCGATGCCGGTGTCGCGCACGGAGAAATGGAGCAGCAGGGCGCTCTCCGGTGCGAGCGTGCACTCAGGCGTCTGGTCGGCCAGTTCCAGCGTCACCAGCACCTCGCCTCTTTCGGTGAATTTGAGGGCGTTGCCCACCAGGTTGACCAGGATCTGGCGCAAACGGGTCACGTCGCCGACGATGCCGGCGGGCACATCCGCGGCAATGTGGTAGGCCAGTTCGATCTGTTTCTTGGCCGCCTGCGGCGCAAAGAGATCGACAGCCTCCTCGATGCACGCGACCAGGCTGAATTCTTGCAGTTCCAACTCCAGATGGCCGGATTCGATCTTCGAGAAGTCGAGAATGTCGTTGATGATCGTGAGCAGCGCGTCGCTGCTGTGGCGGATGACCTCGATGAAGTTGCGCTGCTCCGGGTCGAGGGGCATGTCGAGCAGCAGGCTGGTCATGCCGATCACCGCGTTCATAGGCGTGCGGATCTCGTGGCTCATGCTGGCCAGGAAGAGGCTCTTGGCGCGGTTGGCGGCTTCGGCGGCGGCGCGGCCTGCCTCCAGTTCCCGCTGGATGCGCTTGAGCGTGTAGAAATGGCCGACAATATTGGCGTAGAGCACCAGAATCTGCCGCTGATGTTCGTCGATCGGGCGGTGCAGCACGAGATTGTCCACAATCATGATCCCAATCACCTCGTCGCCGTCCCACATGGCCGCCGCAGCGTGGGCGCCGCGACCGAGGGGCTGTCCGTCCACGTCGATCAACTCATCGTCTTCGAAATAGATCAGGCTCTCTTTGCCAGTGACCAGGGGCTGCCATTGTATCTGCGCCGGTGCGTTCAGGTCGATGCGGTTGGCGCGTTCGTCGCGCGTCTGGCCGTGCTCATCCACGCCAAAGGCGCCGAGCATGTGGTCGGCGTCGGTTGGATCGACCAGGAAGAGGCCGATGCGGTCGAAGTCGAGGCGGGCGCGCGCGTGCTCGACCGCCTGCCGGCAGAGGTCGTCGATGGTCGCCGCGCGCGCCAGGTCCATGCTGATCTGATGGAGGGTGGACAACATGGCCGCAAAATGCTGTTCCTTGTCGCGCCGCTCGCGCAGGGCGTCCTCCAGCAATTTGTGTTCGGTGATGTCGTGGGCCAACATCATCAGCCCAATCGGCTGGCCCTTGTCGTCGAAGATCGGCGCGTTGCTCAGTTCACCCCAGAAGACGGCGCCGTCGTGACGCAGCAGGCGGTATTCCTCGGGCGGGAGCGGCCGCCCTGAACGCGCATACTCTTGCAGGCGGGCGATGCCGCGCTGGTGGTCGTCCGGGTGAATCCAGCGCAGGACAAACTCGCCCACCGGGTTGAAGTCGGCGGGAATGCCAAAGATCTCGTAGGTGCGCGGGGACAGGTAGGTGATGCGTCCCTTCAAGTCGATGAGGGTGATGCCTTCGGGCGCCAGTTCGACCAGTTGGCGGTAGTAGGCTTCGGACTTGCGGTAGCGGGCGTCGGCTTCGGCGCGTGCCTGCTCGGCGCGGCGCTGTTCGGTGACATCGTGTAAGAAGACGATGTAGCCCTCGCATTGGCCGTCGGCGTCTTCCACCGTCGCCACGCGCACATCGAGATAGCAGCCAGGCAGTTCCGCGGTCGCGGTCGTGCTTTCGCCTGCGGTCAGGGCTACAGTGACGGCGTGCAGCGACGGCCACTGCGCCAGCGCGTGGTGCATCGGCTTGCCCACCGGATCGATGAGCAGGCTGAGCAAGCGGCGCGCCGCTGCATTGACGGCCATGACCTGGAGATTCGCATCCAGCGCAATGCAGCCGTGCGTCAAGTTGTCGAAGATGGCCGCTTGCGCCGCAACCGTGAGATTGTGCATGATGTCCTTTGTCGAATCTTACTGCTCAGGCTGCAGCAACGTGGTCAGCGTCTGTTCGAGTTCCGCCAGCGCCGTCGCTGCATCCTTCCCATCATAGAGCACGGTTGCGACGGCGGTGGAGTAGGCAGTGGAGACCTGGCTATAGCGCGCGCCCGCGATCTTGGCCGGCCGGATCGCCAAACCGCCCGCCTCGACCAGCGCCAAAACTTCGCCATAGAGCGCAAACCTGGCCCGCACGTCAGGGTCGTCGTACAGGGCGCGCAGCGCCGGCGGCGTCGGGTTCGGTGAGAGCGCGCGGGCGCGCTGGGTGGCTGGCGCACAGATTTCTTTGATCAACTTGACTGCGCCGGCCAGGACAGGTGTGTTGGGACGCACGGTCAACGGCCAGCAGCCCAACGTCCCTGCATGGCCTGCTGCGCCGCGCGGCAACACCGTGACCCCGGTCAGGTCGCCGAACCTGGGCGCCTCGACGACGGGATGTCCCCCCAACCACAGCCGCATGAAGGCCGCGCGGCCTTCCCGCCACGCCTGCTCACAGGCGACTTCGTCGGTCATGTGGATGGAAGGCGGGGAAATCGCGCCGACCCATTGCCGCGCCCGCTCCAGGGCGCGGATGGTCTGGGCATTGTTGACTGTCACTTGACCACCTGCCGCCAGGATCAGGCCGCCGCCTTCGGCGTGCTGCCACTCCAGTGCATCGCAGGTCAGATGTTCCGCAGAGTAGCCCTGCCAGAGATAGCCCCAGAAATCCTTGTTGCCGGCAGCACGTTCTTGCGCCTGAATTTCGGTCGCCATCATCTCCAAATCGGCCCACGTGCGCGGCGGCGCACCAAACCCATACTTTTCCAGCAGGTCGCGGCGGTAATAGAGCACGCCGATGTTCAACATATTGGGAATGCCGATCAGACGGCCATCAACGGAGCAGTGCTCGACCAGTTCCGGCAGCAGTTGTGCGCGTTCCTCTGCGAAGGCGCCGGTGAGATCGACAACTTCGTCAGCCATTTCTGGCAGCCAAATCACATCCAGGGGCACCACATCCTGTCGCGCAAGCTCCTCCAGTGGCGTTGGGTCCTGCGTTTGCGACTGCACCGGCCGAGCCTGTCCCATCAGCGCTGGCCAATCGCCGCCAAAGCCGAACTCGAAGGTGCGCAGGCGCATTTCCGCCGTATTGAGAACAATCTCAATGGCGGCGGCGTGGGGCTGGCTTGCCGTCTGTTGCCAGATATAGTGCAGGTGGCTGCGCAAGCTCTGAAAGTAGCCGCCTAGGTCAGGCGTGTTGGTCAGGCGCAGGAAGATCTCGCGGCGCGTGCCTTGGGCCAACCCGACATAATAGTCCCTGTAGCGGGCAAACGCTGCTTCCGGTGCGCCGGGCGTCGCAGCCAATTTATGTTCGGCCAGGCGGCGGATCACCTCGTGGAGCGCATAGCGGTCGACGCTGGCCAGGCGGATCAAGGACTTGTCGACCAAACGCATGATGCTCACCGCGGTGGCGTCGGCGATGGCCTGCGCCGCCTGGATGGTGAACTCCCCATGCAGGATCGAGAGCACCGCCAGCACGCGCTGCTCTTCGGGCGTCAGCGTGCGCCACGACGCCTCAAAGCTGGCGAGCAGGCTGCGCTGGCGCGCGGGCAGGCTGTGAAGCGCCGCTTGTTGGATCGCGTCCAGTTGACCCAGCCCGGCGGCGAGTTCGTCGGCGATCACCGCACAGGGGAGCCGGCCCAACTGCGCCGCGGCAAACTCGATCCCCAGCGGCATCCCGCCCACGAATTGGCAGATGCGCACCACATGGGGCAACTCGGCGCGCTGGAGCGCATGGCGCGGCCGTGTGCGCCGCACCAGTTGGAGGAACATCTGCACCGCGCCGTAGTCGCCCAGGTGGCTGTCTTCAGCCGTGGCCGGATAGGAGAGTTCCTGGACTTCATAGCGCCATTCCCACGGCGCGGCCAGCACCTCGCGCGTGGTGACGACGCAGCGCAGGTCAGGCTGAGCATTCAGGAGCGTCTCGATGACAGCCGCGCCGTCGGGCAGCAGATGCTCGACGTTGTCCAGCACGAGGAGCGTCCGCTCCGGCAACTCCGCCAGCGTCGCCACGGGATCGGCGCCTGGCGGGTTGGGCAGGCCAAACGCCGCCACCGCGGCTGGCAGAACGTCGCCGGCGTTTTCGATAGCGGCCGCTGAGACCAGCGCCACCGCGTCGAAAAGCGGCTGCATCCGATGCGCCAGCGCCAGGGCGAGCCGCGTCTTGCCGATGCCGCCCGGCCCGACGATGCTGATCAGGCGGCACTCGGGCGTCGCCAGCAGTTCCGCGAGTTCGGCCAGTTCGCGCGCCCGCCCGACGATCGGGGTCAGCTCGGCGGGCAGGTGCGGGCGCAGCGCGGGTGGCGGGGCACTGATTGTTGCGCCACTGCGTTCGGCGGCAAACTTGCCATCGCGGATCTGCTGGTAGATCTGCGTCGTCGCCGCGCTGGGTTGCACGCCCAGTTCGCCGGCCAGGCTGTCCACGCACTGCTCGTACTGGCGGAGCGCGGCGCTGCGCTGACCTGCACGGGCGAGCGTCGTCATCATCTGGCGGTGCGCCTCCTCGCGCCACGGCTCCAGGGTGAGCACACGCTGGAGACACGACAAGGCAGCCGTGGCGTCGCTGCGCGCCAGGTGGAACTCCGTCAGCACTTCGAGCACCCGCACGGCGAGGCCGCGCAGCCGCTCCTGGGTGTGATAGAGCCAGAGATCGTAGTCGGGCGCGTGGCGCACGGCAAAGCCGCTGAGAAAATCACCGCGGTAGAGTATGCTGGCTGCCTGCAACTGCTCCACGTCGCCAGCGCTCAACCCTTCTTGCGCGCACTGCTCAAAGCTGCGCACGTCGCAGCGCACCTGTTCCTGCGCCAGGCTGATCAGCTCGCGTTCAGTGCTGATCCAGCCGCCGAAACTCTGGCGCAGGGTTGCCAGGGTTTTGCGCAGATTGCCGCGCGCCGCGGCGTCGTTCAGGTCGCCCCAGAGCAACACCGCCAGCGAGGTGCGCGTCTGCGGTTGGCCGGTCGCCGCCAGGTAATAGAGCAGGGCCAGGTCTTTGGACAGCAGGTTGGCATCTGACGCCGCGCCGTCGACGTACACTTCCGGCGCCCCCAACAGATTCAATTCGAGCATAGGCGTCTTGTCCGGATAATAGTGCACGAAAAATCCGCGCCAAATGCACGCACGGCCTGCTGCAAACCACGCTTTCCGCACGCTGCCGCTGCCATACTGCAAGCAGGAGTTGATGCCGTGAAGTTGCTATTCAAAGATAAGGAGAGAACCATGAACGCCATTTTCCATCGGTCTGTTGGCGCACTGTTGGCGGCGCTGATCATCGTCAGCCTGCTTACCGGCGCTGTGTTTGCTCAGGACGCACCGGACACGCTGCCCGAAACCGGCCGCGCCAATCGTGCTAATGAGTATATCACGCAATTGGATCAGTTGCGCATGTTGGGCGCCCGGAGCGCCGCCGCCGACTACCTGGCGCATGCGGGGGTCTACGATTATTCGAGCGACCTGCAAGCGTTGAACGCCGAGACGGCCAACCGGGGCTATCGGGCATACATCGACAGCGGCGCCAATGTGTATGTGACCACCCTGGACCAGTTGCGCAGTATGCGGTAGGGGTGCATTGCCGTAGGTGCGGTTTGTAACTGCACGGATCCCCCCTCGAACCATCCCCATGTGCGGTTGAAAACCGCACCTACGGCAGACCCCCGCTGATCCGTAGGTGCGGTTTGTAACCGCACGGATCTCCCCGCAAGGCAGCTATGTGCGGTTGAAAACCGCACCTACGGCCTTCGGGTTTGTAACCGCACGAATCTGCGCACCCCGCCCCGCTTGCATCGCCGCCGCGCATCTTCTACAATGTCGGGCAACGCAGGAGCCAAACCTCCACCACGCCAACGAGCCAGCACGTCATGATGCCAGAGCAAAGCGCCGCCCGCCAGCAGATCGCAACACTCATCCAACGCTACAAGTCCCTCGACGCCGCCGCCCGCAAGGCGATGACCGAAGCCAGCGTCGTGCGCCAGTTTGTCGATCCGCTGCTCAAGGCATTGGGCTGGCCCATCGAGGACCCGCAGCGCTACAAGTACGAACTCTACACCGAAGCCGGCCGCCCCGACATCACCCTGCTGCCGGAACAGGGTGGCGCACTCTTTGTCGAGGCAAAACGCTTCGGCCTGATCAGCGAACTGAAGGAAGCGCGGCGCAGCATCAGCGGCATCGTGACGCCGGGCCAGCTTGCCCTGCCCGGCATGGCCGTGGATCGCACGCCGCAGGAGCAGCAGGCGATCAACTACGCCTTCCAGAACGGCGGGACGTGGGCGATCCTCACCAACTTCGAGAAGCTGCGCCTCTTCAACGCCCGTCGCGACTGGCTGGTGCTCTCCTTCGAAGCGCCCTTTGCCTATCTCGACGAGTTTGACCTGCTCTGGCAGCTTTCCTATGGTCGCGTGCTCGACGGCGGGCTGGATCGCCTCAGCGAGCAGCGCCATCGCGCCGACGTGGACGAAGCGTATCTCCAGTTTATCAACACATGGCGCGAGCGGCTGGCGCAGGACATCGTCGCCCACCCCAACGCCAACCCGTGGGCCTTCCGCGCCGACGGCGCCATCGACGTGCAGACGCTGCGCAGCGTGGTGCAGCGCATCCTGGACCGACTGGTGGTGGTGCGCTTTGCCGAGGATCATCTGATCGCACCGCCGGGGACGCTGCAAAGCATCTACGACCTGCGCCAGCGCAACCCCTACACCTTCCCGCTCAACCAGTCCTACGCACAGTTGTTCCGCGTCTTCGACGACCGCCACAATTCCGGTCTCTTTGCCTACGGGCTGGCCGACCAGGCGGTGGTGAGCGATGAGGTGCTGGGCGGGCTGACGGCCAAGCTCTACGAGGCGCGCTACCGGGCGCTCTCCGCCGACATCATGGGCAACACCTACGAGCAATTTCTGGGCAAGACGCTCGTGCAGGTGGGGGGCGCAGTCATCACCGCCGACAACCTGGAGACGCGCAAGAAGCAAGGCTCCTACTACACGCCGCAAGTGATCGTGCAGTATCTGGTGGACAACGCGCTGGGCCGTCACCTCTACGGCACGGCGGACGGCAAGCCCGACGGCCCGCCGCTGCCCGATGTGACGCGCAAGACCGCCGATCAGATCCGCGACCTGCGTGTGATCGACATGGCCTGCGGCAGCGGCAGCTTTCTGATCTACGCGTACCAGGTGCTGGCGGACTTCTACCGCCGCGAGATTGCTCGCCTGGACGCAGCCTGGCATGCCCGCCTCGACCATCTGCTGCGCGAGGAACGGGCAACGCCGCTGGTGGCGCAAACCGACATTGAACTGCGCTATCTCAAAACGGAGAAAGAGCGGCTGGAAGGCTACCCCGGCCTGATCCTGGAGCATCATCTCTACGGCGTCGATCTCGACCCGCAGGCCGCGGAGATCGCCACCGTCAACCTGATGATGCGCGCCATGGCCGACATGCCCGCGGGTCAGCGCCGGCTGCCGTTGATCCTCAATCAGAATGTCAAGGCCGGCAACTCGTTGATCGGCGCGGGGCCGGAGGATGCGCGGCTGGACGACCATGCCGCGGTGCTGGCCGAGCTGCGCACCCTGCGCCGGGCGCTGGCAGACGAGAGCGACAACGACCCCCACGACGAGCGGCTGGCGCGCATCCGGGCAGCGACGCGCCAGGTGACGGACGCGCTCGACGCCGGGCTGGCCGCGCACTTTGGCGACGTGGCCGGGCAGCGCCCCTTCCACTGGGCGGTGGAGTTTCCCGAAGTCTTTGTGGATGCGGCAGGGAAGGCGCTGGGCGCGGCGGGCGGCTTCGACATCATCATCGGCAACCCGCCGTGGGAGATCGTCAAGCCGGATTTGCGCGAGTATTACGCGCAGTTCGACGAGCGCATCGAGAGCAAGCTGAACCGCGAGGAGGCCGAGGCGCGCATCGCCGAACTGAACGCGCTCGACCCGGCGATCCTGGCCGGCTGGGAACGGCAGCAGCAGCGCATCGAGGCGGCGGCGGCCTATTATAAGCGGTCACGCGACTACGTGCGCCAGGGACGGGGCGACACCGCCACGCACAAGCTCTTTGTCGAGCGCAGCTATGCGCTGCTGGCGCCGCAGGGGCGACTGGCGTTGGTGATCCCGTCGGGCATCTACACCGATTTGGGTACGAAGGAACTGCGCCAGATGTTGTTCGAGGAAGGGCGCATCGAGTATCTCTACAACTTCAGCAACGAGCGCTTCTTCTTCCCGGCCGTGGATCATCGCGTCAAGTTCACGCTGCTGGGTGCGCAGCGCGGCATGACCAGCGACGGCTTCTGGGCGACGTTCCGCTTCAATCCGCGCGTGGCGGTGCGCCCCTCGGAACTGGCAGAGTTCCTGGCTGATCCGCACAACCTGATTTATATCAAACTTGAGACAGTCCAGCGGCTGAGTCCTGACGCTTTGTCTGTATTCGAGTTCAAGGATCAACCTGATTATTCGATTGCCGAAAAGATCTATGGCACTCATCCGCTACTTGGTGACTCGCTGCCAGGAATCTGGAATGCGAAGTTCACACGCGAGTTCGACAAGACCAACGATCGTGACATCTTCAACTACACCGGCAGAGGAATTCCAGTTTTGCAGGGCGCAAATCTTGGCTTCTACGGCGAAGTTCTCGAAGACCCGACAATCTGGATTGACGAAGACGTCGGTCGTAAACGGCTCATTGCTGCTGTTGCAAAGACAACAGGGGCAATTGAAGCGGCGAAGACACCGCTTGATTATGAGTGCTACCGTTTCGGGTTTCGGCGCATTGCAAGTGCTACCAATATGCGGACACTTTATGTTAGTTGGCTGCCTAAACGGTACTTTGCGATGTACACACTAACCACAACTGTTCAACACTACTTTGATGGTGAGAAGTTTGTGGAGTACATGACACAGCCTGAGCAAATGTTCTTGTACGCGTGCATGGCCAGTTACTGCCTTGATTTCATCATGAAATTCCAGGTTTCAACCTCAGTTGCGATGTTCAATGCCTACAGTCTCCCTGTTCCACGGTTGACCGCCGGCAACCCCTACTTCGACGCCATCGTACCCCGCGCTGCGCGGCTCACCTGCACGCGACCGGAGTTCGCCGATCTCTGGCTGGCGGTGATGGGCGAAGCGTGGACGCCGGCCGGCGGCGCCACGGATCCGGTCGTGCGCCAGCAGCTACGCGACGAACTGGACGCCTTGGTCGCCCATCTCTACGGGCTGAGCCGCGCCGAGTTTGCGCACATCCTGGGTGCGTTCCCGCTGGTCTTCCCCGACGACGCGCAGGGCAAGGCGAAGCGGGCCGCGCTGCTGGCGGTGTATGACGGAATGGGGTAGGCCACAGACCAAAATCAGGGTTTGGGATCAGGGCTTGCATCTGGGGCAACCGTTGCGGCTGTTAACTCAACTTTGCGCCACTGTTGGCGTGGCAGCAACCGCCGCATCTTCTCAATGATCGCAACCTTTTCCTCCCAAGAAAGCGCAGCCAGTTCCTGCCGGCGGCGCTGTTTTGCTGCGAAGATTGGCGTGATGTCAGGATAGTTGGCGGTCATCGTGTTGCCTTCCACTGTCACGGCATGTCACCCGCAAATCGTTGGCGAAATTGCACCCACCTGGCTCCCAGATTGTGCCGCTCAAGTATCTCTTGGAAGCGGTTTTGATTGAGGACGCCAGACTCGATGAACTGAGCAAGTCGTGCATAGTCTTTGGGGCGTCCCGTTTGCAACATAATTGCTGCCAGATGCTCCGCCGTAAGCACTCGCGTTGGCGTGTCACCAAACTTGACCTCTTGGGCCATTGTCAGCGCTTCGTCTGTCAACGGGTTAAAAACAGGCAGAAACTGCACCGGCCAACCTTCGATGTTGATGGCTTCCCCTTCTGCGCGGTACCCGTGCGCTGCCAGATAGGTATAGATTGGGCTGGCTGAAATCAGACCAGAGGGGGAGACTGGAAAGATGACGAAAACATCCAGGTCATAGGTTTGGATTGGTTCGACATAAAGCGTAGCAGCTATCGCCCCGCCAATCGCATAGCGATCGAGGACGCCGTCTCGCTCCATCTGGTTGATGATTGCCAGCGTTTTTTCCATGTTGCGTAGTATAACCGATCAGAGCGTGGTTGTGCAGTTAGTGACGAAGATGACAAGAATTTTGCGCCGCGCGGCTCACCTGCACGCGGGCGGAGTTCGCCGATCTCTGGCAGGCGGTGATGGGCGAAGCGTGGACGCCGGCCAGGCGCGCCACGGATCCGGTCGAGCGCCAGCAGTTGCGCGACGAGATCGACGCGCTGGTCGCCCATCTCTACGGGCTGAGCCGCGCCGAGTTTGCGCACATCC
>JAPKMV010000559.1 GCA_026645635.1 Caldilineaceae bacterium | reverse complement strand
GTCGGCCAGGATCGGCTGGGGCGCGCCGGTGGGCGCGCTGATCACGCCGTCCACCCGCTGTTCCAGCAGCAGCCGCAGATAGTGCGCCTCTTTGTCCGGCTGTTCGTCGGTGCTGCAGACCAGCAGCCCGTAGCCCTGGCTCCACAGCCGTTCCTCGATGCCGCGCACCAGCGTGGCAAAGTAGGGGTTGAGCACATCGGCAATGACAACGCCCACGAGCCGGGTGCGCCGGGTCGAGAGGCTGCGCGCCACCGCGCTGGGGCGATAGTTGAGTTCCGCCGCTGCGGCCAGCACCGCTTCCCGCGTCGCTGCGGAGACGGGGCGCGTGTTGTTGAAGACATGCGACACCGTGGCGGTGCTCACATGGGCGGCACGCGCCACATCGCGGATCGTAGCAACAGGTGGGCGGCTCATAGGCGACAGACAGCCTCTTGGGCATCACCGGCGAAACTGGATGGTTGCGTTGACTATCCTGTCAGTTAACCGGTTACGTAACCGGTTAACTGACAGGATAGCGGAGAGCAGGACGGATGTCAAGGGGGAATTTTTGTGTGCGCACGATCACACTTTGCCTGTTGCCGGGTGCATCGCCGCCGCCCGCCGCCCCTGTCATAATGACTGCCATTGAACGCAAGCGATTGCGAAACCGAAAACAGAGTTCAACACAAGGAGAGCAACACCATGAACACCGTCAACACCATCCGTGCCTGGAAAGACGCCGACTACCGCGCCAGCCTGAGTGCCGCCGAACTCGCCGCCCTGCCGGAAAACCCGGCCGGTCTGGTCGAACTGCCCGATGCGGCGATGGCTGAAGTCGGCGGCGCCGGCTGCAGCTACTTCACCGGCACCTGCGGCCGGGTCTGCCAGGTGCTCACGCCGCAGTACAACTGCTGGGGTTCGTGCAACACCCTCAAGGGGTGAGGAGTGAGAGGGTGAGGGGGTGAATGGGTGAATAGCTCACCCTCTCACCCCCTCACCCCATCACCCTCTCACAACTTGTCTGGTACAATCACGTCACCGATGATCACGGATGAAAACCACGACGGAGCACACATGACCACACCCGCAGCGGATGCTGACGCAGCCTGGTGGGAGGCCCTGCCCCTCGCCGAGCGTCTGCCAGCACCGCCATTCGCCGCGCCCAACGCATCGGCTTTGCGCCGCTTGCAGCGCTGGCGCGAGCAAAGCGCCTTCCTCGACGAAGCCCAATTTGCCGCCTACTGGGCGACCCACGGCATTACCCAGGCTGACCTGGCCGCGCTGCTCACAGAAGACGCGGCGGCGCTTCAGGCGCGGCAACCCGCGCCCTGGCTGGCCGATCTCGCCGCCGCCCTGTCCATTGGGGAGCAAGGGCGCAGGATCGAGGGTCTGGATGGCTTTCTCCTGCTGGTGGAGCCGCTGCTGATCTGGGCGGTGGAACAGGCGCAAGCGCAATTGGCGCCCCGCGCTGACGACCATCTTTTCGACGACGCCCTGGTGACGCGGACTGTGCTCTCCACCCTGGCGCCGCAACTGGGGCCGATGGTCGAGCGGGCGCTGGTGCTGGAGATGCACATTGCGCGACTGCAAGGGGATCTGCCGGGCGATACCCCGGCAGATCGTTTCGCGGCGTTCGCTGCGCGCCTGCGCAACCCGGACGTTCGCCGCAGCCTGCTGGCCGAATATCCCGTGCTGGCGCGCCAGCTCATCACCCGCGCCCGCCAGACCGCAACCTCCGTGGCCGAGGTGCTGGCACGGCTGCGGGCGGACTGGCCGGCGATCGTGGCCGCCTTTTTCCACCGCGACGATCCGGGATCGGTGGCGACCGTTGCCCTGGGCGAGGGTGACACCCACAACGACGGGCGCAGCGTGGCGATCTTGACCTTCGCCGGCGGTGAGAAGCTGGTCTACAAACCCCGTTCGCTGGCGGTGGACGCCGCATTCCAGCGGCTGCTGGCCTGGCTCAATGCCCACGGCGCCGCCCCGGCCTATCGTCTGTTGACCGTGCTCGCACGCGACGGCTACGGCTGGGTCGAGTTTGTCGCCGGTGCGCCCTGTCGCGATTCGAGTGAGGTGGCGCGTTTCTATGAGCGTCAGGGCGGCTATCTTGCCCTGCTCTACGTGCTCTACGCCGGCGATTTTCACTTTGAGAACTTGGTGGCCGCCGGCGAACACCCGGTGCTCATCGACCTGGAAGCACTCTTTCACCCGAATCTGCTCGACTACGACCCGACGCGCCCGGAGCATCTGGCGCAGCAGGCCATCGACGACTCGGTGCTCAGCGTGAGCATGTTGCCGCAGCGGCTGCGCTTTGCCGGCAGCGCGGCCGCCATCGACCTGAGCGGGATGGGCGCAGGCGGGACGCAGACCACGCCTGACAAGCTGCCTGCCTGGGAAGGCGCCGGCACCGACGAGATGCGCCTGCACCGTCAGCACATGGCGTTCACCACCGAAGGGCATCGCCCCACGGTGGACGGTGCGGCCGTGGATGTGCGCAGCCAGGGGCAGGCAGTGGCGCGCGGCTTCGCCCAGGTCTATGCGATCCTGCGCAAGCACCGAGACGACCTGCTGGCGCCGGGCGGGCTGTTGCAGGAATTTGTCGGGGTGGAAGTGCGCATTGTGGCCCGTGCGACACGCATCTATGCGCTGCTGCTGCAAGAGCAGAGCCATCCCGACCTGCTGCGCAGCGCGCTGGAACGGGATCGCTTCTTCGCCGCGCTCTGGCGTGAGGTTGCGGCCAATCCCCGGCTGGCGCGCCTCGTCCCGGCGGAAGTGTGCGACCTGCACAACGGCGACGTGCCGATTTTTCACGCGCGGCCTGGCGCCCGCCATCTCTGGGACAGCCGCGGCAATCAGATCCCCGACTTCCTGCCTCAGAGCGGACTGGAACGGGTGACGGCGCGGCTGCTCGCCCTCGACGATGACGATCTGGCGCGCCAGCTTTGGTACATCGGCGCGTCGTTTGCAACGTTGAGCAGCGGGGATAGCCATGCGACGGCGCCAGATCTGAACGGAGAGGAAGACATTTTCAACGCAGAGACGCAAAGACGCAGAGAGACGCAGGGGCAGGCAACGACTGCGGCGACACAGGAAGCGATCAACGCAGAGACGCAAAGACGCAGAGAGGCGCAGGGGCAGGCGATTGCCTCTCCGCCTCTGCCTCTCCGCTCCTCTGCGTTGAAACAACCCTCCACAACGCACGATCTGCTTGCCGCGGCGCGCGCCATCGGCGACCGGCTGGAACAGACTGCGCACCGCCACGGCGACCACGCAGTCTGGATCGGGCTGGGGCTGGATGGCGGCGAGGAGTGGGCGCTCAACCCGCTCACCATGCACCTTTACGACGGTCACGCCGGGGTCGCGCTCTTTCTGGCTTATCTGGGCCAGGCGACAGCCGACGCCCGCTACACCGACCTGGCCGCGGCCACCCTGGCGACGCTGTGCGTGCAGATCGAGCAGCAGCGCGCCACCTTCTACTA
>JAPKMV010000558.1 GCA_026645635.1 Caldilineaceae bacterium | reverse complement strand
TAGCCAAGTTCCTGCCTTCCAGTGTACTCATTTCCACAAAAGACGCGAGTTTTGCCTACCTTTTTTCAGTGGAGTCAGGCATTGAAGATCTCGCCGACGCGCACGCTGTACTTAAACTCGGTCACGTCACCGTTGGGCGTGTACTCGAAGGACTTGACCGGTTCGCCGCCCTGGTCGATCACCTCCTGGAAGATGTAGGGGCTGCCGCCGCCAGGCAGGGTGAGGCCGTCGAGGATGGCCGCCAGGTCCTGCGCGGCCATGTGCTTGGCCGCGTCGATGCGGAAGCCCTTGACGCCCATGTCGAGCAGGTCCTGCATGTAGGTGCGCAGGATCCCCTGCACTGCCGGGTTGCCGGTGTCCAGGTCGGCCAGGTTCGCCAGTTCGCAGGTCTGCACCTGGGCGCGGTCGCTATAGCTGGCGATGTCGTTGCCCGAAGTGCCGCAGGCATGGAAATCGCCCGGATCATACTGCGGGTAGTCGTAGGTCGCGTAGGTGGAGCCGGCGGTGCCCGTGCCGCTGCCCACGCCCGTCGTGTGGTTGATCACCGCGTCTACGATCACGGCGATGCCGGCCGCGTTGCAGGCTGTCACCATGGCCTGGAACTCCGCCAGGCTGCCGCTGCGGCTGGTGAGTTTGGTGACGTCGTGGGTCACCGGTTGGTAACGCACCCACCAGGGGAAGTCGGCAGCCGGGTCGCCCATGTCCACCACCGGCAGGACATGCTCCATCGGCGGCGAGACTTGCACGCCGGTGTAGCCCTTGCTGGCCAGATAGGGGCATTCCTTCTGGATGTCAGTCCACTTCCACTCGAAGAGATGGACGAAGACGCCGCCCGCCGGCTCGGCGGACGAGTCAGCCGTGGGCACGATCGTGATGATGCCGTCGCCCTGGTCGTCGTCGGCGCCGACTCCGTCAATATCGTAGAGATCCTGTTTCCACTTCTTGGCCTCACCGGGGCGCTGGCAGTAGGCCGTGAAGCCATACGTGCCCGGCGTCAGCGCGTTGAGTGTCTCCTGGGAAAGGGTCGCCTTGTACTCGTCGTTGGCGAGGCTGCCCTGGTCACCATTGTAGGTCATGGCGACATCGCTCCACGCTGCACCATATTTGCCCCAATGCAAGTAACAGGCGATGCCGGCGCCCTGACCTGCGCTGTTCGTCACACCCGGCTCGTAGACCTGGACGTAGATGTCGAAGCCAGTGGGGGCAAATGCGCCCTGGTTGATCTGGTTGGAGACGCCGCCGCGTGGGTACATGCGCCCCACGAAGTCGAGGGTGCTCACCGGCAGGATGATCTCGTCCGAGACAAAGACTGCGGTCGTGCGAGCCGGGATCGAGAAGGTGTCGGTGCTGTCGTTGAAACTCGCCAGCTTGACGATTGGGTCGGCGTCGGTGTCGTCAGCCTGGATGGGATGCAGGCTGAAACCGTTGGCATTGGCGATGGTGAGTGTCTGCGTGATCTTGTTGGCGTTGAAGAAGATCAGGATCGTCTCGTTGCTGGCGTCCAGGTCAGTGACGCCGGTGTCGGCCAGGCTCATCACGATCAGGCCGTCCAACGGTGTGGCGCCGGTGTTGTAGAAACTGGTCTGCGCATTGATCTCCGCTTCGGTGCGCAGCCGGAAGAGGGGCGAACTCTGGCGGATGCGCAGGATCTCGCGCAGGTGCGCCGCCGCGAACTCCATGTCGGCGGTGGCGGGGTCGAGCGCAGTGTTTGCCAGCAGCGGCCCCATGATGTCCCAGCGCGAGTTGTTGTCCCAGGTGGGCGGCAGACCCTGGCCAAAGTTGTTGCTGCCCTGCGTCCAGTCGACGCGGTTGAACCAGTCGCCGGAGTCGTAGGAGTTGCGATCGAGCGACTTGGAGCGCAGAATGTCCTGCCCCATGTGGATGAAGGGGATGCCCTGCGCCAGCCCGATGATGCTCGTGCCCATGTTCTGCGCGCGGACGCGCTCGGCCATGCTCGTGACGGACGGTAGCTTGAAGACATTCTGGTCAAAGAGCGTCTCGTTGTCGTGTTTCTCGACGTAGTTGACCGCTTCCTGCGGATCGTCGGTGAAGGGGTTGCCCTGGCCGTTCCAGTCCGTGCCGCTGGCGCGCAGCCCGGAGCGGAGAATGTCCATCACCGTGCGCAGGTCGCTCTGGAAGCGATTGTTATATAGGAAGCCGTTCCAGTCGTAGGAGAGGCCGTTGATGAAGCCCTGCTTGCGGATGCCGGTGTCGTCGGTGCTGTAGCCGCCGTGGGACGCATCGCGAATCTTGTCATTGAAAAGGCCGATGCCCTGGCCGGTCATGTTGCCCTGTTTGGCGTAGCAGTTGGGGCAGGTGGTCAGCCCCTTACTCAGCGCCGAGCCGAAGTCCCACCCTTCGCCATAGAGGTAGATATTCGAGTCGATGTCTGCCATGGTCGTCTTGACGTTGAGCATGTTCTGCCGCGTGTGCAGGTTCATCAGGTCGAAGCGGAAGCTGTCCACCTTGTAGTCGACGGCCCAGCGCTCCAGCGTGTCGATCATTAGCTTCTCGAACATGGCATATTCGGACGCGGTGTCTGCGCAGCAGCTCGACTCGTAGAGCGTGCCGTTGGTGTCGTAGCGATAATAGTAGCCCGGCACCACCTTGTCGAGCACCGATTTGTCTTCCTGACCCTTGGCCGCGGTGTGGTTGTAGACCACGTCCATCACCACGCGCAGGCCGTTCTGGTTGAGCGCCGACACCATGCGCCGGAACTCCAGGATGCGCTGCACGCCGTCCGGGTTGGTGCTGTAGGAGCCTTCTGGCGCGCCATAGTGATAGGGGTCATAGCCCCAATTGAACCCGTCAGTAGCCCGCGCCGCGCCGACCGCCGCCTGCTGTTCCTCGGCGTTGCGGGCGAAGCCGGTAGGCGCGGGCGAGACCGTGCGCGGCACGCTGTTCTCCGGCACCGACGCGATGTCGAAGGCAGGCAGCAGGTGGACATGGGTCAGCCCGGCGTCCTGCAGCGCCAGCAGGTGTTCCATACCATCCGACAGAGCCGTATTCGGATCCGGGCCGGCGCCGTCGTAGGTGAAGGCCATGAACGTACTGCGGTCGGTGGCGTTCACGGTGCTGTCGTTGATGCTGAAGTCGCGCACGTGCATCTCGTACACGACGATGTCCTCCGGTGCGGCCAGGGCTGGTTTGCTCAGACTATCCCAGCCAGCGGGCTTGAGGTCAGCGTCGGCCAGGTTGACGAACTGGCTGCGCGGGTCAGCGGTGTCGCTGGTGTCGGTGGAGAGGGTCAGCGCGTAGGGGTCGGTGACCAGGTTGTTGACCACGGCATCCAGGCTGGGGACATAGACCTGCACATCGAAGAGATAGAAATCCCGATCCCAGCCTGCGTCGCCAGTGACGCTCCAGACGCCGGAAAGCGGGTCGAGCGTCATGCTGTGCGTCGTGGAGACGGCGGTGGTGGAATCGGCAAAACGCTGCAAGCTGACGTTCTTGGCCGTCG
>JAPKMV010000557.1 GCA_026645635.1 Caldilineaceae bacterium | reverse complement strand
CTCTACATCTGGGCGGGCCCGCACCATCTGCACTACACGGCGCTGCCCGACTGGGCGCAGACGTTGGGCATGACCTTTTCGATCATGCTGTGGATGCCGTCGTGGGGCGGCATGATCAACGGCCTCATGACGCTGTCGGGCGCGTGGGACAAGCTGCGCACCGATCCGGTGCTGCGCATGCTGGTGGTCTCGGTCGCGTTCTACGGCATGAGCACGTTTGAGGGTCCGGTGATGAGCGTGCGCGAAGTCAACGCACTCTCGCACTACACCGACTGGACCATTGGCCACGTGCATTCAGGCGCGCTGGGCTGGGTCGGCTTTGTCAGCTTTGGCGCGATCTACTGCCTCGTACCCTGGCTGTGGAAGCGCCAGCGGCTCTACTCGCTCAAGCTCGTTGAGTGGCATTTCTGGGTCTCGACCATCGGCATCGTCTTCTACATCACGGCGATGTGGGTGAGCGGCATCATGCAGGGCTTGATGTGGCGCGCCTATAACGACTTCGGCTTCCTCGAATACTCGTTCGTGGAAACGGTCGAGGCCATGCACCCCTATTACGTGATCCGTGCACTGGGCGGCGCGCTCTATCTCGCCGGTGCGCTGATCATGGTCTGGAACATCTGGCGCACCATCAAGGGCGAGGTGCGGTCGAGCGAACCGCTGCGCAGCCCTGCGGCTGCAGCTGTGGCAGCGGAATGAGGAGCAAGCCATGAAATTCAATCACGGAATGCTTGAACGCAATTCGCTGCTGCTGACGGCGGGCATCCTTGTGATGGTGTCGATTGGCGGCATCATCGAGATCGCACCGCTGTTCTACCTCGAGAATACGATCGAGAAGGTGGAGGGCGTGCGTCCCTACACGCCGCTCGAACTGACGGGCCGCAACATCTATATCCGCGAGGGTTGCTATACGTGCCACTCGCAGATGGTGCGTCCGTTGCGCGACGAGGTGGAGCGCTATGGCCATTACAGCCTCGCCGCCGAGAGCATGTATGACCATCCCTTCCAGTGGGGGTCGAAGCGCACCGGGCCAGACCTGGCGCGGGTGGGTGGAAAATATTCTGACAGCTGGCATGTCGCGCACATGATCGATCCGCGCGCGGTGGTGCCGGAGTCGGTCATGCCGCCCTACGCATTCCTCGCCGACGTTGAGCTCGAGGGAGGCCGCATCAAAGCCGATCTCGCCGCCAACCAGATGCTGGGCGTTCCCTATACGGATGAAATGCTGGAGAAGGCAGCTGCCGACCTCTTTGCCCAGGCGACGCCTGATGGTGATGACGCCAGTGCCTTCTCAAAGCGCTGGCCGACGGCGCTGGTGCGCGACTTCGACGGCGATCCGTCGCGCGTGACAGAGATGGACGCCATCATTGCCTATATGCAGATGCTCGGTACGACGGTCGATTTCTCGACCTATGAGCCAGGCACAGCCGACAATCTGCGCTGAGGGAGAACGCCATGTCATCAGACAGTCTTTCAACCTTCGCGCAGACGTGGGGGCTTGTGTACTTCGTGCTGCTGTTTGCGGGCGTCGTTGCCTATGCACTGTGGCCATCCAACCGGAAGAAATTCGATCGTGCGGCCCGGCTGCCGCTGGAGGGTGACGAATGAGCACGCACCAGGACAAAGAACGCGACGCACATAGCGGCGTTGAAACCACCGGCCATGAGTGGGACGGGATCAAGGAGCTGAACAATCCGCTGCCCAAATGGTGGCTGCAGATTTTCTATGCCACCGTGATCATCTCGCTTGTCTATTGGGTTCTGTTCCCGGCCATTCCGCTGGTCGAGAGCGCCACGACGGGTGTTCTGGGCCAGTCTGACCGCGCAGACGTTGTCAGCGATCTGGAAGCGCTTCGGGCCCAGCGTGCACCGACAATGGCCAAGCTGGCGAATGCGCCGCTGGAGGCGATTGAACAGGATCCGGACCTGCTGTCTTTCGTGTTGGCGGCAGGCGCGTCAGTGTTCGGCGACAATTGCGCGCCGTGCCACGGGTCAGGTGCGCAGGGCAGCGTTGGCTATCCCAATCTCATTGACGATGTGTGGATCTGGGGCGGCACGCTGGAGGACATCCGCCAGACAATCCGCTATGGCATCAGGTCAGATCACAGCGATACGCGCATCTCGGAAATGCCGGCATTCGGCCGTGACGAACTTCTGACCAAGGAACAGATTGCTGACCTTGCGCAGTATGTGCTGTCAATTTCCGGGCAGGGCGGCGATGCGGCTGCCGTTCTTCGGGCGCAGCCGCTGTTTGCGGAGCAGTGTGCGGTCTGTCATGGCGAAGCGGGCATGGGCATGCGTGAGTTCGGTGCGCCCAATCTGACGGATGCCGACTGGGTCTATGGCAGCGATCTTGCCGCCATTACGGAGACGATCACGAATGCGCGCCGCGGTGTCATGCCGGCGTGGACGGGCCGTATGGATGACGCCACCATCAACGCGCTTGCCATCTATGTGCATGCGCTGGGCGGCGGCGAATAGGAGCTTTTATGGATCGCGCGGTTGAAGAAACCGGTTCATCGGCCATTGCGGTCTCGGACGCAAAGGCAGTCAACCGCGCGAGCGTCCGCACCCTCTACAAGGCGCGCGAACCCGTCTATCCCAAGCGGGTTCGCGGGCTTTTTCGCCGCGTCAAATGGCTGATGATGGGCTTTGCACTGGCAGTCTATTATCTGCTGCCCTGGCTGCGCTGGGACAGGGGAGAGGGCCGACCATCGCAGGCCGTGCTCGTCGACTTTGCGGGCGAGCGGTTCTATTTCTTCTGGATCGAAATCTGGCCGCAGGAAGTCTATTACATCACCGGCTTGCTGATTCTGGCTGCGCTGTCGCTCTTTCTTGTTACGTCGATGTTCGGCCGGGTGTGGTGTGGCTATGCGTGTCCGCAGACGGTGTGGACAGATCTCTTTCTCGCGGTAGAGCGCTTTTTTGAGGGTGACCGCAACGCCCAGATCAGGCTTGCCAAATCGCCGTGGACAGGCAGCAAGTTTGCGCGCAAGGCGGGCAAGCATGTTGTCTGGCTTCTGATTGCGGCAGCGACGGGTGGTGCGCTCGTTTTCTATTTCCATGATGCGCCCAGTCTGTTGCCGGCTTTGTTCGATGGCACGGCTTCGGTGTCGGCCTATCTGTTTCTGGGCATCCTCACATTTACGACCTATTCGCTTGCAGGTTTTGCGCGCGAGCAGGTGTGCATCTATATGTGCCCGTGGCCGCGCATCCAGGCAGCCCTGATTGACGAGCACGCCCTCAATGTCACCTACCGGCGCAATCGCGGCGAGCCGCGCGGTGCGCACAAGAAGGGACAAAGCTGGGAAGGGCGGGGCCATTGCATCGACTGCAACCAGTGCGTGGCGGCGTGCCCGATGGGCATCGACATCCGCGATGGCGACCAGCTGGAATGCATCAATTGCGCTTTGTGCATTGATGCCTGCAATGACGTGATGAAGAAGGTGGGCCTGCCCACGGGG
>JAPKMV010000556.1 GCA_026645635.1 Caldilineaceae bacterium | reverse complement strand
GCCCTTGAGCGCGGCGGCCACGTTGTCGAAGATCGTGGTCGAAATCGGGTTCAGGCCCAGGATGTCCACCACCGAATGCACGACCATGATGTCGCTGGTGCCCACCATCGGGTCGAAGAAATGCTTGCCCGAGGCGATGGGCGAGACGAGCACCTTGGGCACGCCGAGCGGCAACTGCATCATCGCCGCCGCGCCCATCACTGCGCCCTCGGCGCCACCCAGGCTGACGATGGCGCTCAACTCGCCGCGCTGGTAGCGGGTCAGCGCCAGTTTCTTCAGCGCCTCGCGCATCCCCGCCACGGCGCGGCCGCGGCTGCCGGCCTTGCGCAGTTCGTCGATGGTGTAGCCGCCGTATTCGGCTGCCTGCGCCCGGCTGATGTCGTGCGTCGGCGAGAGCGTGATGCCCAGCGGCTCGCCCAGGATGCCGGAATCGACCACGGTTGTCACCAGCCGCAGCGCCTGCAAGCGGTCGCGCAGGTAAGCGATCTCCGCGCCTTTGGTGTCGAGCGTGCCGATGATGTGGATGGATGGGTGCATGGTCAATGGTCAATTGTTGATGATCAATTGTCAACGGTCAATGAATGCTCACGCAAAGACGCAAAGACGCCAAGAGGAGAACATCTTTGCGTCTCTGCGTCTTTGCGTGACATGACTTTCTCTCGCAAAGACGCAAAGACGCCAAGAGAACAAATTCTTTGCGCCTTTGCGTCTTTGCGTGACATGAATCTACTGCCAACCGGCCCGGTTACTCGTTGATCAGCGGCAGTAGGACGGCGGAGCAGCGGCCCACTAGCCAGTCGTAGAACTCTTCGCTGAGCAGGCTGGAGCCGTGGTCTTCGATGAACTTGAGCTGCTCGGCGGAGATGTTGACCGGGTGCTTTTCGACTGCGTTCGGGAAGGGATTGGCCGGCGTGCGGTCGATGGGCGCCACGAACTCCACGGTCAGCGCGCCGTCGTAGCCGATGTCCTTGAGCGTGCGCACGATGGCCGACCAGTTGAGCGATCCCATGCCACAGGCCAGACGGTTGTTGTCGGCGACATGGAAGTCGGCCAGGCGGCTGCCCGCCCGGCGAATCGCGGCCAGCATGTCCCACTCCTCGATGTTGGTGTGGAAGGCGTCGAGACAGACGCCGCAGTCCGGCCCGACCGCCTCGGCCAGCGCGATCGCTTGGTCGGCGCGGCTGATGAAGTAGGTCTCGAAGCGGTTGAGCGGCTCCAGCGCCATCTTGACGCCGGCCTTCTGGCTGTGATCATAGACTTCCTTCAGCCCTTCTACCGCCCACGCCCACTCCTTCTCCGGCGTGGAGTCGGCGTTGACCTTGCCCACGGTGCCCGGGACGATGGTCATCTCGACGCCGTCCAGTTCCTTGACCATGGTGATGCAGTCTTTGACGTACTTGATCGTGCGCGCCCGCGTCGCCTCGTCGGGCGACGGGAAATGCAGGCCGGCGAACATCAACGTCACCGACCCCCAGCAGCGCAGCCCGTGCTCCTTGAGCAGCTTGCGCACGTGCTTGGTGTCGTACTTTTCCGGCTCGCCGCTGATCTCGATGCTTTCGTAGCCGTACTTGGCCAGCCGGGCAATCGTCACCTCGATCGGCTCCGCGCGCATCCAGTTGTGCATTGACAGGTGCATATCTTCTTCTCCTCGTTTGACTATGGTTGAACATCCAGAACGAATCAATCGCATAATCTCTAATCTCCAATCTCCTAATCTCTCAATCCCTTAATCTCAAATGTTCAATAGAGATTAGGAGATTAGGAGATTAAGAGATTAAGAGATTGCGCAGCAGCCGTCACCTCAATTGGCTTGCCAGCAGTTCGTACAGCCCCTGCACCCGCAGACCTTGCGCCGGCGCCAGCCGCTCATAGAGCGCCAGGTCGCCCGGCGCCTCGGTCACGAGCAGCGTCGCGCCGCTCTTGCGCGCATCGCCCAGCCGGTCCTGGGCGAGCAGCATGGCCATGTGCGGCAGGGTGTAGAGCAGCGCCGTGGCGCCGGACGGATGGGTGCGCTCCCGGCGCCAGAACAACTCCTTGCTGTCGCCGGGCAGAACCGCGGCCGCCAGCCGCCGCGGCGCGTCCGCCCGCTCCGGCGCGCGCACCGTGTGCGTCGGGTCGAGGTAGGCGTAAGCGTCGGTCGTCGCCGCCGGTGTGAACACCAGCTTATCCGCCGCCAGCGCATCGGCCAACAGCACCGTCACGTCGACCAACTCCACGTGCGCCGGCCAGGCAAGGCCCAGCCGCTCGTCATAGAGCTGGCGGAAGGTGTAGAGGTCGCCCGGCGTGAGCACGAGCAGGCGCCGCGCGCCGGTGGCGACGACCTCGTCCAGCGTGGCCTGCGCCAGTTGCCGCGCCGTCTCCGGGAAGCCCAGCGAACTGGCGAGATAGCCGTTGTTGCGCCCGCGGCCAACCAGGATCGGGGCGATGCCGATGGCGTCGAGCAGCTTGACGACGGCATCGACGAGGCCGGGACGGGCGCAATAGGCGTCGTCGCCCACGAACAACGCGACCTCGCCCTTTTCCGCCGCAGCCGGTGGCTGCGCCAGCCCGTAGGGGTTGCCCCACCGGGCCAGCAGCTCGCCGGCGCGGTAGACGCCGGCCGGCGCCAGCCCCTGCGCCACCACGGTGGACCGGGCCGCGGCGATGGCGTCGGGCAGCGGCTGGTCGGTGACACAACTGCTGCGGCAGGCGCCGCAGTCGGCGCAGTGGTAGAGCACGCCCACCGTGTCGGTGTTCCAGGTCGTCAGCCCGCGCTCGACCGAAGCGATGGTCAGGCCCCAGCCGTGGGGCGTCAGCGTCTCCAGATTGGTCACGTGCCCCACCGGGCAGATATGCCGGCACATCAGGCAGTAGCGGCAGTTGTCAGTGGCAGCACTTGGATTGGTCAGTTGCATCTTCGTGGCCATGTCCTTCCAGGGCACAACACACAACGAAAACCTTGCGTAACTTTGCGTCTTTGCGTCTTTGCGTGAGCCATTTTTGCGTCAAAACCCCGTCTTGCCCGGATTCATGATCCCGTTCGGGTCGATGGTCTGCTTGAGGCGCGCCAGGAAGGGCCATGCGTCGCCATACTGCCGACGCATGAAGCGCGCCAGCTTCAGCCCGACGCCGTGATGCTCGTTGATCATGCCGCCGTTGTCGATCACCGCGGTCATGGCCGTGTTCCAGACGCGGTTGTGCAGTTGCAGCGCCTCGGCGGCCTCCTGCGGCGGCTGCTCGATGATGAAGCGGGCGTAGAGCATGACGCCCCAGTGGAACCAGTGGGAGAAGTGGCCGATGTAGCGCAGGTTGTGCGCCTTGTAGCCCTCTTCCACCGCGCGCTTCTGCGCCCAATAGATCTTCTCGATCTTGTCGTAGGTGCTGATCGTCTCGGTCGTGCCGTACATCCACGGCAGCTTGAGCGACTTGGGCGGGTAGTAGAAGTCGTAGCGATGCGCCCACCAGCGTTCACCCGGCTCGCGCCCCACATCC
>JAPKMV010000555.1 GCA_026645635.1 Caldilineaceae bacterium | reverse complement strand
CGAAGGCGCCACCGAGATGGGGGGCTATCGCTTCGAGGGTGTGATCGCCAACTTTGGCGGTGTGATGGTGCTGTCGAAGACCGGCAATACGATCTTCGAGTTGAATCCAACCTGGAACGCCGACATTCAGACCAACAACACCCACGACGCGCTGCAGATCGTTGTCAGCGGGCAGAACAACGCCGCCATCCGCTGGGTGGCGACGGTGCAGACAGCCGAAGTGGTGGCGCCAGCCCGCCATCCCCTGGCAGACGGTGGACGGCGGCGGCGGACAGTGTACGGCGGGCGGATTCACACTGCGCGGCACGGTCGGCCAGGCCGACGCGGGCGTGATGAGCGGCGGCCCATTTTCGCTTGCAGGCGGTTTCTGGCAGACGACTACACCGTCGACCGGGACGATGAGCCAGCGGCTGTACATGCCGTTCATTCGTGGGGCGCCTTGACCGACGCGCCGCACCTCATCCTGGTCAAACACTCGCTGCCAGCCATCGAACCGGGTGTAGCTGCGTCCGCGTGGCGGCTCTCGTCCGCAGGCCGCGCCCGCTGCCGGCCGTTGGCCGACGCGCTCGCGCCCTATCGACCGGACTATCTCTTCGCCAGCGCGGAACCGAAGGCCGCCGAAACCGCTCGCCTGGTGGCGGCGCAGATTGGCCTGAGCGTTGCCGTCGCGCCCGGCCTCCATGAACACCGGCGGGAGACTGTGCCCTGGCTCGACGCCCCAGCGTTTGCGGCGCAGGTGGCGCGTTGCTTTGCAGAACCGGCGGCGCTGGTCATGGGCGAGGAGACGGCGGACCAGGCTCACCGCCGCTTTGCCCGCGCGGTCGATGCGCTGGTGGCCGCGCACCCCAACCGCACGCTGGCGGTCGTCGCCCACGGCACGGTGATCAGCCTCTACGTGGCGCGCGCCACCGGCTGCGCCCCTTTCCCCCTTTGGCAGCAGTTGGGGCTGCCGTCCTTCGTAGTCTTGTCGCTGCCGGCGCGCGCCGTGGTGCGCATCGTGGCGGAGGCTGGGGCGGTGGCTCCTTGACCAGTTTGACGGATGGATCGAAACTCTGTATGATTCTACCGCTTTTCCGTGCCAAGACCACTGACCAATAAAACACAGGCAGTACTCAATTCCATACGACCGATCTCAAGCCAGTTCCTGGGGAGGAATGCTATGCAGCGCAGATTTCTCGTTCTCTTTTCGTTACTTGTCGTCCTTGCCCTGGTTGTGACGGCCTGTGCGACGCCTGCCGCGCCGTCCGCGCCGGCCAGCGGCAGCGAGGCGGCGCCGGCTGACGACGCTGCGGCTGCCACGGGTGAGCCGCTCAAGGTGTTGCACTTTGTCAACGGCGTGCTGGGCGACAAGTCCTTCTTTGATTCCGCCGAGCGCGGCATCCAACGCGCCCAGGCTGAGCTGGGCGCCGAAGTGAAGACCATCGAAGCGGGCATCGACCCGACGGGCTGGGAAGCCGCCCTGGTGGACGCCGCGGCCAACGAAGATTTCGACGTGATGGTGGTGGGCACGTTCCAGATGATCGAATACCTGGAAAAGATCGCGCCGCAGTATCCCGACAAGAAATTCTTCCTCTACGACGCGCCGGTCAACTACGAAGGCGAGGCGTGTGCGCCCAACAAGTGCGCCAACGTCTACTCGATCCTCTACAAGCAGAATGAAGGCTCCTATCTGGCCGGCGTCTACGCTGCGGCGATGACCACGCAGGCGATCGACGGCATGAACCCGGAGGCCGTGATCGGTTCGGTGGGCGGCCAGGAGATCCCGGTCATCCTCGACTTCATGGTGGGCTACGAGCAGGGCGCACGCGACACCAACCCCGACATCCAGGTGATCCGTCAGTTCGCCGCCGGCTGGAATGACCCGGCCAAGGGCAAGGAACTGGCCAAGGCGCAGTACAGCCAGGGCGCGGACATCGTCTTCCAGATCGCCGGCGGCACCGGCCAGGGCGTCTTCGAGGCCGCGATGGAAGACGGCAAGTATGCCATCGGCGTCGATTCCGACCAGGCGCTGATCATCGAAAGCGCCAATCCCGACCAGGCGGCGCGCATCCTCACCTCGATGATGAAGAATGTAGACAACTCCATCTTCCGCGGCCTGCAGATGCACCTGGACGGCACGGCGCCCTACGGCTCCGCCGAGTCGCTGGGCATCGCCGAAGGTGGCGTAGGCCTCGCCCGCAACAAGTTCTACGACGCCAGCACCCCGGACGAGGTGAAGGCGGCAGTGGACGCAGCGGAGCAGCGGGTGATCAACGGCGAGATCACGGTGGAGACGGTGTTCTAGGGCGAGAGATTGGAGATTGAGAGATTAGGAGATTAAGAGATTGGTCGGTCCGCACGGTCAATCTCTCAATCCCTCAATCTCTCAATCCCCTAATCTCCAATCTCCAGTCTCCAATCTCCAATCTCCACCATCAGGAACTGCACCATGTCCGCTCTCGTCGAGATGAAGCAGATCAGCAAGATCTATCCCAACGGCGTGGTCGCCAACAAGGGGGTGGATTTTGCCGTGGAGAAGGGGGAAATCCACGCGCTGGTGGGGGAAAACGGCGCGGGGAAGAGCACCCTGATGAAAATCCTCTACGGCCTGGAGCAGCCGACCCACGGCGAGATCTTGCTGGGCGGTCGCGCGGTCAAGATCCAGAACCCGCACCGAGCCATCGAACTGGGCATCGGCATGGTGCACCAGAACTTCATGCTGGTGCCCTCCTTCACCATCGCCGAGAACATCGTGCTGGGCAGCGAGCCGCGCAAGGGCCGCTTCGTCGACCGCAGCCAGGCCGTCGCCGTCACCGAGGAATTGAGCCGCGCCTACGGCCTGCAAGTCGACCCAACCGCGCGCATCGAGATCACGCCAGTGGGGATGCGCCAGCGCGTGGAGATTCTCAAGACGCTCTACCGCGGCGCCGACCTGCTGATCCTCGACGAGCCGACCGCCGTGCTCACGCCGCAGGAGACGGATGAACTCTTCCTGGCGGTGCGCAAGCTGGTCGACCAGGGCAAGACGGTGATCTTCATCACCCATAAGCTGGTGGAAGTCAAGGAAATCTCCGACCGCGTCACAGTGATGCGCCACGGCGAGGTCACCGGCCGCGTCGCCACCCGCGATGTGAGCGAGGCGGACATCGCGCGCATGATGGTAGGCCGCGCCGTCTTCCTGCAGATCGACAGACCGCCGCAGCCGCGGGGACGGGTGGTCGCCGAGGTGCGCAACCTGAGCTATGTGGCCGAAACCGGGCGCCCGCTCCTGCGCGACATCTCGTTCAACGTCTATGCCGGCGAAATCCTGGGCGTGGCCGGCGTGGAAGGCAACGGCCAGACGGAATTGGTCGAGGTGATCACCGGGCTGCGACCGGCGACGACCGGCGCCATCCTGGTGGATGGACAGGCAGTGCAGCAGGCCAGCCCGCGCCGCGTGCGCCAGGCGGGCGTGGCGCACATTCCGGAGGATCGCCTCACCAACGGCGTGGCGC
>JAPKMV010000554.1 GCA_026645635.1 Caldilineaceae bacterium | reverse complement strand
GGGCAGCCGTGATGTACGCGGTCAACGCCAGCACCACGCCGGCAATCGACAGGCCATAGGTCAGGAAATTGGGTGAGCCATCCCACTCGGTGGCGTCGCTGAGGAAGGTGACGCCAAGCAGGACGATCACCACCCCGAGCAGCTTCTGCTTCAAGTCATCCAGGTCACTGGTCTGCAGCCATGCCGGGAGATTCAGGTCAGGGTCGATGAAGAGCTGATAGAGGCCAATCGCCACGATGTAGAGCACCGTGCCGAGGAGGATCAGGTCGATCAACTCGATGAAGGCCACCGACGCATGTTTGACGCCGAGCAGGATCTTGTCCACGCTGCCGACAAAAACGTCGGCAGTGGCGAACAGGTCGATTGTGATGCGCACCGTCGCAAGTGCACCGTAGAGCAGCGCAGCCAGCGCGGCCAGCGCTGTGGCGAAGATGGCCAACATGACAATGTACCGCGATGCCGTAATGAACCGGTGCATGTCGCTCCCACTTTCTCAAGTCATGCTGAAGATGATTGCCTGCTCACTGCGATCATACAGGTTCGCCGCGGGTGGGGCAAATGCAGAACGGAGCGAGCGGCGATAGACCGCGGATTTGGCGGATTTGACGGATTCACGCGGATTTCTTTTTATCCGCGCAAATCCGCCTCATCCGCCAAATCCGCGGTCTATCGTCCACACTGGATCTAGCGCCGGAAGACGCCCGGCAGGAAGATCCGGTGCGCGGCGCTCGCCACTGTCAGGGGGCCGTGCTGCATCGTATTCCCCGCCAGATCCACCTCTTCCAGCCAGTAGAGCCGGGTTTCGCCGGCGCCGAGCGGCGCCGGGTCGCGCCAGACATAGCTTGCCCCGTCGATGCTGCCGCTTGCCTGAGCAACGAGCATCTCCGCGTTGATCTGGCGTCTGGGCTGGCCGCCGGTTGCCGCCAGGATGTTGAACCCGGCCAGGTTGCGCTCATCCGCCGTGCTCCACTGTACGGTGACAGTGTCGCCTGCGGCTGCGGCTGCGGCGTCGACCACAGTGGCCGCAGTGGGATGCAGCTTTGTGTGCCGATAGTCCTCGACCTCGCCGCTGAAGGCCACATCCGTGGGCGCCGCGCTGCCGTTGGCATAGTCCTTGCAGTTGGCCGTCAAGCGGTAGCGGGCGAAGAAGTTTTGTGTGCCGCCGGTGATCGTGCCCGCAGGGATGGTGAAGGTGATGTTCTGCAAGGCGCCAATCGTGGTCACATTTGTGGCCACCTGTTCGGTGGCGTCAGGGTAGGTGTCGGTGAAGACGCCGTTGTTGTTCCAGTCGATCCAGCCGTTGAAGCACGCGCCGTCGCTGCCGAGTACGTTGATGCTGCCGCCGCCAACGCCGTCCTGCCAGCCCGCTCCACCCGGACCAGGTCCTTCGGTGACGCCATCTTCGTCGTTGTCGCTGATGCCGCCGGATTCTCCGCAGACACCGATGGTGTCGGGAAAGTGCGGCGATGCGCCGTGGGGCGGGAACTTGTCATCCTTGAGCGCATATTGCCAGGGCGGCCCATTCGACGGCTGTCCAACCGGTTCACTGTCGACGCACGCCCCCAGAAAGACATCTGCGGTCAAGATGTGCGACGGGCCGATCAGTGTGCTGACGCCCGGCCCGCGGGAGAGGGTGACATAGTTGTCTGGCCCAGTGCCGATGCCGGTGTCCGGCAGGTCGCCCCAGTCGCAGTTGGGCGCCCGGCCAGAGAAAGGGACGCTGCGGAACTCCACACTGTTGCGCCCCTGGATCAGATCGCCTTCCACCAGGATGCGCCCTTCCAGCGCCAGCGACGTGGTGACGACCACGCCGGGGTTGACAGCCAGGAGGCTGCCCCGCCAGGCCGCAGCGGGGTCGCTGTTGGTCAGGTTGATGCTGGCGGCGTCGTAGAAATTGAACACGGTCATCGACACATACTCGGTGTTGCTGATGCCCGGCCCGCTGTAGTCGACGTCGCCGAAGACGTTGACCAGGATCGTGGCGGTGGGCGGGATGCCGGCAAAGGCGATGGCGCCGCTGGCCGGGAAACTGAGCACCTCGAAAACTTGCAAGACAGATACACCGTCGCCGGTGAAGAGCCAATCACCGCCGTTGGCGGTAACGTCGCCGTTGCTGGGCACGGACCGCCAGCACTGGCTGGCGCCCCGCAGTTCGTTAAACTGATCCGAGAAGAGCGTGGGCGAAATGTACTGGCCACCGGCCACGGGGGCGTTGTCGGCCAGGAGCGTGCCCGTAATCAGCCCGCCGACGACGGCCGTGCCGGAGATCGGCGTGACGCCGTCGACGCGCAGGATGTGACCCGCGTCGATGTTCACGTCCCCGGCTACGATCAGGTTCTCGCCCAGGTCTTCCGCGCTGCGGTTGAAGCCAGTCGCTGCGGCGCCGATCCCGCCGACGCTGGAGGTGAAGGCGCCCGTGCCCGTAAGGCGCAAGGTGCCGCTGATGGCGGCGCGGCCCTCGATCTGCCCCTCGGGCGCCAGTACCAGGTTGCCGCCAATGAATAGGGTAAAGGCATTGTCGCAGGCCAGCCCGCAGCCGATGGTGTCGCTGAAGCGTTCGCCTAGATCGCTGCTTTGCACCCCCATCGTTGCCAGGAGCGCCGCCGCGGTGACTGCGACTGCGATTGATGGACGGCGCAGGCGCCGCCAGAACTGCATGAGCATAGAAACACTCTCCACTGTTGTCAGTAAACTGCCGGTTCCGAGGTAGTGCACAAACGAACGCCTATCATATCGCAGAATTCCAGCAAATCATGCATGGCGCTCTGCCCTGCTCGCCATGTGGTGCGTCCTGCGGTAAGATAGCGCAGCCCCAATCGTGATGCGCGGGGATTGGGCGCCTGTCGCTGAAAATCGCTCACGCAAAGGCGCCAAGACGCAAAAGTTCTTGTGTCTTTATCGGAGATAAGGAATCTCACGCCAAGACGCAAAGACGCCAAGAGACGCCAGGAGAAAAAATCTTTGCGACTTTGCGTCTTTGCGTGACATAAAACTATTGCCGAAATAGTCTTTTGTGTTGCTGCGGGATGTTGCCAGATGAGGAGAGCATGATGTACGAAAAACGGGCCGAACCGTTGTTGAAGATGAGCCGATTCTTGCTGCGGACGCTGCTGCACACGTTGGCTTCTGCGCTGCTGCTCTGTTTTTCCCTGTTGCTGGGCATCTGGGGTTTTATGCAGTTCGACGACCTGCACCCCATCGACGCGCTGATGAACTCCGCCATGCTGCTGACCGGGATGGGGCCGGTGAGCGACCCATCCTCCGATTCCGGCAAGCTGTTTGCCACCTTCTTTGCACTCTACGCCGGACTGATCTTCCTGGCCGTGGTGGGCATCCTGTTTGCACCGATACTGCATCGCTTCCTCCACCATTTCCACCTCGAAATGGTGGCCGAAGATGCGGCGGGTGACGCGGACTGAGGGCGCGCAGTCTCCAATCTCTAATCTCCAATCTCTAATCTCCAATCTCGATCGA
>JAPKMV010000553.1 GCA_026645635.1 Caldilineaceae bacterium | reverse complement strand
GGCGGATTTTCGCGGATTGTTTTCTTTGGTTTTAATCCGCGAAAATCCGCCTCATCCGCCATATCCGCGGTCTATTTCCCACCGGCTGAACGGCTACTCGGCAGGTCTCGAAACGGAGTTGTGTATGGCAAAGAAGAAAATGCAGCCCGCGTCGTCTGCGGTCAGCCGCCTGCCAGAGATGGTGCATCTGCCCGCCGCAGAACGTTATGCGCTGGGGCGTGCGCAGCGGCAACAGACGCCGCGTGCGGCCCACGCTGAGTGGAACCCGCCGTCCGGGCGCGACCCGCTGGCGCTGCTGGCCGCGTCCAACGTGGGGCGCACGCCGTCACTGGTGCCGGTGCGTCACGCGCGCATGGCGGCATCGCCCTTCGCCTTCTACCGCGGCGCGCCGGCGGTCATGGCCTATGACCTGGCGCAGACGCCGGCGAGCGGCATCGTGGCGCAGTTATGCGGCGATTGCCACATCAGCAACTTCGGGCTGTTCGGCTCGCCTGAACGCAACCTGGTCTTCGACCTCAACGACTTCGACGAGACGCTGCCCGGCCCCTTCGAGTGGGATGTCAAGCGCACGGTCGCCTCCATCGTGGTCGCGGCGCGCAATGCCGGCCTTGCCAACAAATACGCCCGCGCCGCCGTGGCGCTGGCCATGCAGGTCTATCGCACCAAGATGGCCGAGTTTGCCACGTCTGGCTATCTTGGCGTCTGGTATAGCTACACAACTGCCGATGCGCTGCTTCAGATGGCCGACAAGCGCCAGCGCAAAGCGGTGCAGGGGCAGTTGGCGCGCGTCCAGACCAAGGATCGCTTGCGTGCGTTCAATAAGCTCACCGAAGTCGTGGACGGCGAGCGGCGCATCATCCACGACCCGCCGCTGCTCTACCGGCTCGACAAGCGCGAAGCGGACATCCGCACCTGGCTGACCGAGTTGATGACCACCTACCACGCAGGACTGGAAGAGAGCCGCAAGCGCCTGCTCGCCCGCTACCGGCTGGTCGATGTGGCGCACAAGGTTGTGGGCGTCGGCAGTGTGGGCACGCGCTGCTTCATCACCTACTGGGAAGGTGTGGACGAAGGCGACCCGCTCTTCTTGCAGGTGAAGCAGGCCAACGCGTCGCTGCTGGAGCCATACCTGGGGGCGAGCGAGTACGCGCAGCCGGGCCAGCGTGTCGTCACCGGCCAGCGGCTGATGCAGGCCACCAACGACATCTTCCTCGGCTATGCGCGTTCGGGCGAACACGACTACTTCGTGCGCCAGTTGTACGACATGAAAGCATCAGCCGATCTTGCACAGATCACGCCGGGCTACCTGGCGCGCTATGCCGCGCTGTGCGGCGCCGTGCTGGCACGCGCCCACGCCCGCACCGGCGACCCCGCGCAGATCGCCGGCTATCTCGGCAAGGGCGACCGCTTCGATATGGCGCTGGTCGAGTTTGCCGTGCGCTATGCCGACCAGAACGACGCCGACTATGCGCTGTTCAAGGAAGCCATCGCGGACGGGCGCATCGAGGCCGCCGCCAAAGAGAATGACAAAGTCAAAGCATAAGCTGTAGGTGCAGTTCGTTATCGATTTAGTGGGATTTCCCAAAGGAGTAAGTTTCATGAGCAACAAGAACCGCCACGTCGTCATCGCCTACTTCGCCGATGTCGCCGCCGCCAGCAACGCCGCCGCCGAACTCAAGGCGTGGGACAAGGCCAATGACGCCGTCAAGTTGGGCGGCGTCGGCATCCTGCACTGGGAAGACGGCAAGATCAAGACCAAGAAGGTCGGCGCACGCGCGACTGGCAAGGGCGCCGCGTGGGGCGCCGCATTGGGCGCCACGTTGGGCATCCTCTCCGGCGGCGTTACGCTGGTCGGTGGGGCGCTCGTGGGTGTGACGGCTGGCGTGCTGACCGGTGCGCTCTTCCACAAAGGCGTCGGTCTGAGTGACGACGACCAGGTTCGCCTGGAAGAGCACCTGAAGAACGGCGGCGCGGCGGTCGTGGCGATGGCCGACGAAGACGAAGTCGCCATGACTTCAGAGGAACTCGCCCGGTTGGGCGGGACGGTCGAGAATTTCCAGGTGCCGGCGGAACACGTCGAACAGTTGGAGTCGGCCACGGACGTGGCGGCGGGCGACGAAGCAGCAGAGGAAGCACCTGTCGCCGCCGCAGCCGAGGAAAAGGCTGCCAGCTAACACAATTTCCACAGACTCTACGCAAATTCTTGTGTGCAACCTTCCCGGAAGCTCGCAGCCTCCGGGAAGGTTGCATAACCAGGAGCCATTCGTGTACAAGAACTTTCGCAAGATCCTGGTGATCTACAAAGGCGCACGCGGCGCACTGCTCATCTCGCAGGTGCTGCTCTTCCTGTCGGTCGCCACCAACCAGGTGATCATGGCGCTGAACGCCCGCCTGATCAATGACGGCGTGCAGGCCAGCAACATCGGCGTCGTGATCGACACGGCGGTCTGGATGATCGGGCTGACGCTGCTGCTCACCGTCTTCAGCATCGGCAACGCGCTCTACGCCGTGATGTTTGCCGAGGGTACGGCCAACTTTCTGCGCGTGACGACGTTCCGCAAGATTCAGACCTTTTCCTTTGGCAACCTGGATCGCTTTCGCACCGGCGACCTGCTGGTGCGCCTCACGGCCGACATCAACAATGTCAAGAGCGCCGTGCTTTTTGGCGTGATGAACCTGCTCCAGGCGCCCTTTACCATCTTCGTCGTGTTGGGGATCACCTGGCTCCTGGCGCCCAGCCAACTATGGCTGATGGTGACGATCATGGCCGTGGTCTCCGTCATCCTGTTCAGCCTGCTGCGCAACATTCAGAAGCTATTCAAGCTGCGCCAGGATGCGCTCGACCGCGTCAACAACGCCTTGCAGGAGAATCTGGCCGGCGTGCGCGTGGTGAAGGCTTTTGTGCGCGAAAGCTACGAGAGTCAGCGCTTTGCCGGCGCCAGCGACGAACTCAAGCAGGCTGCGCTGGCGCCCGCCAACCGCATCGCCATCTTTCTGCCCACGGCCATGTCGCTGATCTACATCGCCGTCGCCGTGATCTACCTGACGATGGGCCGCGAGGTGATGATCACGCAGACGCTCTCGCTGGGCGAGGTCGTCGTCTTCAGCCAACTGCTGGCCGCAGCGCTGGTGCCGATCACGATGCTGGCGTACATCTTGCCCTATCTGGAAGCGGGCGAGGCGTCGCTGGGGCGCATCATCGAGGTGTTGGCCGACACGCCGGAAATCCAGGACAAGCCCGAGGCCCAGCGCATCGACCCGGCCACGGTGCAGGGGCGCATCGTCTTCGAGAATGTCGCCTTTGGCTACCGCGACAAAGATGGCAAGCCGATGGGCCAGGCGCTGGAGCACATCAACCTGACCATCGAACCGGGTGAGACGGTGGGCTTTCTGGGCGCGACCGGTTCGGGCAAGTCGTCGCTGGTCAACCTGATCCCGCGCTTCTACGATGTCACCGCGGGGCGCATCACCATCGACGGCG
>JAPKMV010000552.1 GCA_026645635.1 Caldilineaceae bacterium | reverse complement strand
GCCGCCGCCGCCCACCGCCACACCCTACATCATCGTCGACAGCGGCTTTACGACGCTGCGCACCGGGCCGGGCATCGACTACCCGTTGGTGGCGCAGTTGGGACCGAACATTCCCATCGCCATCATCGGGCGCAACACCCAGGGTAGTTGGTTCGAGGTCTGCTGCGTCAACGGCTTCTCCGTCTGGGCGCCGGCCGCACAGGTGCGCGTGGTCAACAATGCATCCCAGGTGCCGCTGGTGGTGGCCGCCGCGCCGCCCACGCCAACCTGGACACCGACGCCAACCTGGACGCCGACCATCACGCCGACGCCTACATCGACGCCCTTCCCCTTCGAGCGCGCCATCGGCCCGCAGTTCTTTCCGACCAACAACGAATTTCTCACCGTGTGGGTCAAACTCTTCATCGGCGAACCGCCGCTGGAGGAGCCGGCAGCCGGCTACTGTGTGGATTTCACCTTCCAGGGCTTCGAGCGGCGGGCCACCAACGACGTGCGTCCCAGCCGCGACACCTTCGAGTTCAGCGCGCCGCCGGGCGCAGGCAATCGCGTCTCCTACAATTTCAAGTACGAGTACACGCCGCCAGATCCCAAAGCCCTCGACCCGAACTCGAACCAGACCCGGGCCGACCTGATCGGTTCGGGCACGTGGACGGCATTTGTGACTGACTGCACTGGCCGGCAACTCTCGGATGCAGTGACCTTCACCACGGCGCCGACTAACCTAAACCGGGAGATCTATATTGGCTGGATTCGCCGGCGCTGATCCAGCGACGGCGCACGTCTTGTGCGTGCCGCCGCTAACGAGCAAACTATGATGAAACGCCATCTTTGGTTGACCTGGTGCGTCCTTGCCGCCAGCCTTCTGATCCTGACCGCGTGCGGTGAAGCGGCCACGCCGGAACCCCCTCCCCTGCGCACACCGCGCGCCACCTTTACGCCGACGCCGATGGAGCCGGCAACGCCTACCGCGCCTGCCGCAGCGCCGCCGGACGCTTCACAACCTGCCGCGGCCCCCCAACAAGCGGTTGCCATTGCGGTGGTCAACGACGAACTCGTCAACGCGCGCAATGCGCCCAGCCTGACCGCATCCGAAGTGGTGCAGGTCGTGACGCGCGGCACAGAATTCACCGTGGTCGGGCGCAGCGCCGACGACGAATGGTGGCAGTTGTGCTGCGTCGACGGCGCGGAAGTCTGGATCTACGAATCCTACGTGGACACCGCCGGGCCGGTGGATGCCGTGCCCGTGCGCGGGGAGACAGCCGCGGCGCCGACTGCCACGCCTCTCCCGCCGCCGACACAGGCGCCAGCGGCGCAGCCGACTACGCCGCCGCAGCCCGCCGCCGCCACGGACACGCCGCCGCCTGCCGACACACCCGTCCCTGCCCTGCCGTTTGCGTTGGCCAGCCAGGAACAGTTCCCGGAAGAAAACAACTTGGTGCGCATCTTCGCCTATGTGACGGCGGGCGAAACGCCGGCGCCCGGCCTCACCCTGAAAGTGACCAGAGACGGCGCCGAACTGCCCGTGACCGGCGTCACCTCCGCGCAATCTGGCCTCACCTGGCCGGTGGCAAATCCGCGTCAGCGCTTCCAGAACCTCAAGGTCGAGTTCCCCAATGTCCAGTCCACCGGGGTCTGGACGGTGCAGCTCGTCGATGGCGGCGGCGCGCCCGCCGGCCCCGCCGCAACCTTCACCCTGACTGCGGGCGACACCAACCGCGAATTCTACGTTCGTTATGACAAGCCGTGACGACCAGCCGCGGTCGCGCCGCGCCGGCCTCTTCTGGCTGCTGGCGGGGCTGACCCTCGCGGGCGCGTTGCTCCGCAGCCTGCGCCTGGACGCTCCGCCTCTCTGGTGGGACGAAGGCTACAGCATTTACTTCGCCACCGAACCGCTGCCGCGCATGGTCTGGCTCACGGCGCGGGACATCCACCCGCCGCTCTACTACGCCCTGCTGCACGGTTGGACCGGCCTCTGGCAGAACGCCGCGCCGACCACAGCCCGTTGGCTCTCCGTGGGTTTCGGTGTGATGGCGCTGCCTGCGGTCTACTGGGCGGGGATCACGCTTTACCCGAACCGGCGCGCCGTGGCGGTGATAGCGACGCTGCTCCTGACGGTCAGCCCGCTGCATCTCTACTACAGCCAGGAAATCCGCATGTATGGGCTGGCGCTGCTCTGGGGAATCCTGGCAACGGGGGCGCTCTGGCGGCTGCTGGCGCATCTGCGTCGGCCCGCACTCAGGGCGCGCAGTTGGGCGCCGTGGCTGCTGGCCTATGTGCTCTGCGCCGTGGGCGGTCTATTTTCTCTCTACTATTTTGCGCTCCTGCTCGTTGGGCACACGCTGTGGGCATTCTGGGCGCTGCGCCATCTTTGGCGGCGGGCGGCGATCCTGCTGCTGGCCGACGTGCTGATTCTGCTGGCTTACTTGCCCTGGCTGCTCTACGCCGTGCCCCAACTCGTCGGTTATGTCGACAACAAGGTCGCGAGCGACGCCGACGCAGCCCTGAATTTGCCCGCGTACCTGGCCCGCCACCTGAGTGCATTTGCAGGCGGGCACCTCAGCCCGGCGGACTTCCCCTTCACTACCGTGGCGCTGATCGTCGGGATTGGCAGCGCGCTCGTGCTGGGCATTGCGGCGTGGCGGACTTCACGGGGTCAGTTACCGGCTGGTGAGGGGATTTTTGAAGCAGAGGCGCAGAGACACAGAGAAGCGCAGAGAGAAGGTGAGATCGCATCTGCCTCCTCTGCGCCTCCGCCTCTCCGCGCCTCCGCGTTAAGCGGGGATGCTGGCCGACCTGCGGCGGCGCTGACCACCTTTGTGGTCACCGCCACGCTCCTCGGCTGGCTGATCAACCTGCGCCTGCCCTTCTTCCCAGAGGGCGGCGAACGGCTGCTGCTGCTCATTCTGCCCTACTTTCTCCTGCTGCTGGCCGACGGTATCGAACGCACCTGGCGCTTCCACCACGTCGGCAAGCTGGTGCTCGGCGCACTGTTGGCGACCGCGGCGGCGGGCATCATCATTTTCTTCACGGTCCCGCGCAGCGTCGACGAGGACTATCGCCCCATCGTGCGCCAGGTCGTGCAGCAGGGCGCAAATGCCGACACATTTCTCGCCATCTTCCCCTGGCAAGTGGGCTACTGGCGCGCCTATGCGCCCGCAGGGGATGCGCTGGTGAGCGGGCCAACCCCTGTCCTGCTGGCCGACGATATCGCCGAGTGGTCGCCGGCGATGGCTGCGGCGGTGGATGCGGCCCTGGCCCGCGGGGCCGTCTGGTTCCCGGAGCCGCTCACCTTTGGCAGCACCCTGCCCGGCGAAATTGAGGCTTACCTTGCGCAGCAGGCGGTCAATCTGGAAAACCGCTGGTATGCGGCGACACGGCTCACCGCCTGGCGCAACCTCGACGGGGCGACGCCCGCGCCGGTTGCCGGGGATTTTGGCGCGCTCCAGTTGCTGGCGGCAAGCGTGGCCCCCTTCACCGTCGCCAGC
>JAPKMV010000551.1 GCA_026645635.1 Caldilineaceae bacterium | reverse complement strand
TGACTGCCACGGCGACGACTTCCTACACCCTCCTCGCCGGCCCGGACCGCCGCAGCGCGCGGGGCGACTATGCCCTGGCGTTGACGACCGCTGCGCTCGATGCTGCCTGGCGCGACCGGCTTGACCCGGACGGGTTTGTGGCGGCTGGGGAGGTGGTCACCGGCGCGGTGGTGCGGCAGACGGGCGAGAGCTGGCTGCTCTACGCCTGCGCCGAGGAGCCGGTGACGATCACCGTCGCCGGGGCCTTTGCTCCCTATTTGGAGGTGATTGCCGCCGACGGTGAGACAGTGCTGGCGGAGGCCGAAGGCGATGCAGCGGCCGGCGTCGCGCTGGCAGGGTTGGCGCCGGAGGCCACCGGGCCGCTCCTGCTCGTCGTCAGCGGCGTCACCAGCCGCGACCGCGGCGCGTACACCCTCACGGTGACGGGGGAGGCTGCGCCCACAGCAGTGGCCGGGCCGTCCGCCACACCCACCCGCCGCGCAGTGGTGACGGCCACACCCAGCGCCACGCCCACAGCCACGCCCCTCGCCTGCACCGTGCAGACCAATGGGCTGAACCTGCGCAGCGGGCCGGGCGTCGCCTACGACCCGCCGCTGCGCGCGCTCAACGCGGGGACGCCGCTGCGCGCGGTCGCCCGCACCGCCGCCGCCGACTGGCTGCAGGTGACGGTGCAGCCGGCGGGGACGCCCGGCTGGGTCGCCACGCGCTTTGTCAACTGCATCGGCGACGTGCAGACGCTGCCCGTCGGTCAGACACCGCCGACGCCGCAAGCCACGGCGACGTCGAATCGACCCACGACCGCGGCCACGCCAACGCCGACGCCAACGGCGACGACGCCGGCGGTTGTGGTTGTCCCACCCACACCCACGCCGACCCCGCCGGCCCTGGTGGTGATTCCCGGCGGCGGGCCGAGCGGCAACGGCTGGAACGCGCAGATCACCACCGGCGCGGGGCTGGCGTCCACGGTGGACGGTGTTGCGGTCTTCCGCCGCGGCCTGTACATCCGCCTCGACATCTACAGCACGCCGGGCAACCAGCGCGTGCAGCAGGTGCGCTTCTTCTTCAACGACGACGACACCGGCGAATTCGACGTGCACACGCAGACCGAGGCGGTCCCCGCCTACTGTGCGTTTGGCGGCAACGAAGTGTGCGACGTGCTGCGGCTGGACGGCAGCGCCCGCTGGCCGAGCACCGGCATTCCCATCCGCAACCACAGCTATTCGGTCAACATGGAAGTGACGTTGGCCGACGGCACGGTGAACAACTGGTTTGCCCAGATTCGCGTGGATTCGCCCGACCTGGCCGAAAGCGCAAATGTCAGCGAACAGCCGCTCTACGCCGAGATCACCGAAACCGGGCCAGGGAGCAACAGCGACGTGGTCGAGGGCGCGCTGGCCTTCCGCGTCGATGCCCATAACCCCGCGGTGGGCGCGAACGGCGGCGACGGCATCGACTTTGTCAACATGTGGGTCTATGGCCCCGACGGCCGCGAGGTGCGCTTCCGCCGCGAGGGGACATCCGGCTATTGCATCTTCCAGAATGGCGAGCCGACCTGCAACGTCTGGGTCTTCGCCGAGCACGACAACCGCTGGCCGGAGGGCGAACCGTTCCAGCCCGGCCTGCACACCCTGCGCGCCGAGGTGCACGCGGATGACGGCCGCGTAGTGGTGCTGGAGCGGGTGATCGAGTTGTATTGAGGTTGGGATAGACCGCGGATGACGCGGATTTGGCGGATTTTCGCGGATTCCTTTTCTCATCCGCGTTTATCCGCCGAATCCGCCAAATCCGCGGTCTATTCCTTCCTAATTTCACAGGAGGCTTGTCATGTTGCGAATGGGACGGCGACGTCGGGTGGGGATGGCCAGCGGCGCAGTGGCCGGGATGCTCGCGCTGGCGCTGGGTGTGCTGGGACTGACTACTGGCGGGGCGACGGCTCAGGCCCAGCCCCAGGCCACCACCGCGGCCCGCGCGGCCAGCACCCTCGTCGCGATCTGTCGCGCGTCCACCACAGGGGCGACCGCGGTGGCGCAGGCCGCGCAGCAGTGCCAGGCGCTCGCCGCAGCCACGCCGACGCCCACGCGGCGCGCGGCGCAGGCCGCCGTCCCCACACCGACGCCGCCGGCCCTGGTCGTCTTCGCTGCGCCCAGCGTCAAGACGAGCCTGGTGGGCGACATCGTCGCGCCGGCCGGCGTCCCGCTGCGTGGCCTCTACCCGCCGATCTTCGGCGACCGCATCGCCCTGGGCATGGACAATCTGTGGGACACGACCGCAGGCGACCGCACCGGCGACGGCATCGCCAGTGTCACCTTTACGATTGTGGACCAGTTCGACAACATCGTCCATCAGGTGCGCACCGGGCGCGGCGACCGCTTCTGTGCGTTCGGCGGCGTCACGCCCGGCTGCCGCGCCTGGGATTTCGCGGCCAACGGCTGGCGCTGGCCGTCCGGTGAGCCGGTGCACAGCGGCCGTTTCCAGGTCTTCGCCTTTGCCCAGGGCGACGATCCCGATCACAAAGGCACCTGGCAGGCCGACTTCGAGGTGCGGCTCTCCCGTGACGGGCAGCAGGAGGTGGACGGCGCGGTGAAGCTGTTGGGCATCGTGGCGCAGGGTGGACGCTATGTAGTGGTGTACGAGACACTGGGCTTCACGCCCAACTGGCATGGCATCCGCCTGCGCTTCTACTTCGACACCCTGAACCCGGCCCGGCTGGGCGCGGGCGTGCAGGAGCTTCCCGCGGTGGGCGAGGTCGCCACCGGGCTGTTCGACGGCCTGGCCGTAGCCGCACGGCCCGCCGCCGCGCAGGCGATCTGCGCCATCGGCGTGCAGCCGGACGGAAGTTTGATCCCGCAGACGGAGGACTGCGCGGCGCTGCCGTAGAGGCGGAGATCACGCGGGGAGTGCGGGGGGGCTGGAGCGCGAAGGTCGCGAAATATGCGAAAGACGCGAAATATGGACCGGCTACTTTCGCGTCTTTCGCACCTTTCACGCCCTTCGTGCTCCAAACGCCTCCCACTCATGAAGCAAACCTGGCAGGGAGCCTCCTGGTGAGCATGCGAAAGTAGCGGCTCCCAAATTTCGCGTCTTTCGTACCTTTAGCGCCTTTCGTGCTCCAAACGCCTTCCACTCATGAAGCAAACCTGGCGGGGAGCCTCCTGGTCAGCGTGCGAAAGTAGCGGGTCCCTATTTCGCGTCTTCCGCACCTTTCGCGCCCTCCGCGCTCCAAACGCCCCCCACGAAGCAAACCTGGCAGGGAGCCTCCTGGTCAGCGGCGCCCGTCTTCGTGTATAATCCTCTCACTATGCAGCCTGAGTTTGCCCATTCACCCAAACCGCCTCACGCCACCACCGTCGTCGTCGCCATGAGCGGCGGGGTGGATTCTTCTGTGGCGGCGGCCCTGCTGGTGGAGCAGGGCTACAACTGCATCGGCGTGATGATGCGCCTCTGGGCGGAGACGGGTGAAGGCGAAGGCTCGACCAACAAGTGCTGC
>JAPKMV010000550.1 GCA_026645635.1 Caldilineaceae bacterium | reverse complement strand
TTTTCCACATTTGCCGCCATCGGCGCCCCGTCAATGCCTGACATTATAACACGATTTCTTCCATCCGTACCAGCTAATTCTGTTCTTCATCGGGGCTTTTCAGAAGTCCGAATTCTCGAACCAAGGGATAAGGGAACGCAGATACGCGCAAATCATGCGCAGATGTGCGCAGATAACAACCATCTGTGAGTATCGGCGCCTATCTGCGACAATCTGCGTTCTCTCCATGGCGCATCGTCACGATCATCATCTTGTGACAGAGGCGCAGCGACCCAATCCGGGACTTTTGAAAAGCCCTGGTTCTTCATGCTACACTATCTCCACGACCAGCAGCGTACAGCGGTTCTCACAGACATTACTGACTTCACGACTGTTTTGCCATGCCGTCACTCCGTTCACACCTTGACGCTTTCAATGCCCTCGACTTGCGCACCATCGCCATTCAGTTGAGCGTCAACCGCTGGGAGTTCACGCAAAACGCCGAAAGGGCGGCCGCAATTGACCAGTTTTGGCGGGAATCCACGGCACGCGCGACCGTCATTGCCGCGCTCAGTTCACAAGCAAGAACCGCGCTCGCCATGCTCATGCACTACCCCGCGCTGCCACGCCGGCTGTTCCTGACACAATTCGGCCGCCTTCGTCCCATCACCCGGCGGCAGACCACGCTATCTGGCCAGACGCTCCCCGCCCTCTCGCCGACTGACGAACTTTTCTTTGTTGGCCTCCTCCACGTGGTCGCCACCCACAGCCCACGTTCCAACATCCCATTCTCCCTGCCGGATGACTTGCGTCTCGTCCTGGCGCAATTGCTGCCATCAACCCCTGCGCCATCTGCCGCGCCTGCTCCCGGAGCCACAGACCCGGTATCGCCGCCGCAACCGTTGGCGCTTGGCCACGACGTTGCACAGACCATCGTCCGGTTGCACGGCTTTGCCACGCTGGAAGACGCCCCCATCGGGCACGCGCACACCAGGCTGACTGCGCCGCGGCTGCGCACCCTGAACGCCAGCTTGTGGACGCCGGAAGCGCCCGCGCGCACCGTGTCCAACACGCGGCGCTTGCGCTGGCTGCTGTTCTGGGCAAAGGCGGCTTCCCTGCTGGACAGCGCCAACCGCCCCACGCCCGCGGCATGGACGTGGCTCGACCTGCCGCTGGCAGAACAGGCGCACGCGCTCTGGGAAGGCTGGCGCGCCGCGCCGCCAACCTTGCGGGCGCGCTATGCGCTGCCTGACGCTGCGCTGCCTGCCCCGTGGCCATCGCTGCTGTGGGTGGCGCTTGCCACCTTGCCGGACGTTTTCACCCTGACCGATCTGACCGCCGCCCTGCTTGCCGACCGCCATTGGGATCGCTACTGGGAAACGCACTTTGACACCCTGGCAGACCTGGAAGCGACGGTCGCAGCGACGCTGGCGCAAGGCTTGACCGAATTCGCCCTGGTCACTGCGACGCCCCCCGCCTTCACGCTCACGCCGCTTGCCCGCTGGCTGTTGGGCAGAGACGCCGCCGCGCCCCAAACCGCCGCGCCCGCGCCCGCCACCTGGCACGCCACAGCCGACGCCTACACCCTGACCGTTGACGCATCGCTGCGTTCGGCGGCGCTGTTGCAGGTTGCGCCCTTCTCCGACCTGGACGCACCGCCCGCCGTAGCGCACGCCGCCGACAGCGCCGCCGAACATGACGCGCACCGCGCACCGCGCTGCCATCGCTTCACCGCGCCCACCGTTGCCCGCGCCGTGCGCTGTGGACAGCCGCTCACCAACCTCTTTGCCGGTTTGCAGCGGCTTGGCGCGGACTTGACCCCCGCCGCCATGCAGCAGATCGCCGCCTGGGGCGCACCGCCGCCCGCCGTGACCGTGGGCGCATACACCCTGCTGCGCACGCCAGACCGGGCAACGCTCTCTGCGCTTGCCCTTCACCCTGACCTGCGGCGCATCGTGGCGGAAATCCTCACGCCCACCGTGGCGCTTGCCCACGGCGCGCCGGACGATGTGCGCCGGGCGCTGCATCACGCGGGCTTTGCGCTGGAAGGCGTGACGGCGACCGCCGATGACAGCGCCGCCGCATCCGGCAAAGACAGCGCCGCCGCGCTCTGGCTTGCAGGTCAGACGTATGCGCTGTTGGGCAAGTACGCGCCGCTGCCCTTGACGCCTCCCTACGCCGACCTGGAACGGCTCCTGGCCACACTGCCAGCGCCACAGCAGGCGGCGCTGCACGCGCTGCGCGACCAATTGGCGGAAGACGTGGCGAACGTGTTGGATGGGCAGGTCTACGCACCCACCTTCGCACCGACCGACCCGGCGCTCTGGCTGCCCCTCCTGGACAGCGCCATGACGCAGCGAACGTTGCTCGATATGGTCTATGTCAGCCCCGCCCGCAACGTGCCGACGCTGCATCGCATTGAACCGTACTGGCTGGAAGCAAAGCGCGGCGTCCAGTACGTCCGGGCGTACTGTCACCTTGCCGACGCCGTGCGTCTCTTTCGCCTTGACCGCATTCAGTCGCTGCGCCCCACACCGCTAGACGATGGTGATTGACGTGTGACGGTGCATCTCCGCTTTGCCGAGCATGATCGTCTTGCCCAAGCAGGTCTCGCACAGCGGGTAGATGCGCACGTCGTCAAGTTCGGCGCGAATCAGTTTGCGCAACCGCTGCACCATGCGTTCCAGGTCTGCCGGACGCACCTCGCACTCGAAAACGCTGTACTGCGCCCACCGCCCGTACCCTGCCAGCATCTTCATCACCTTTCTGCGCCGCTTGTCGTCGGGGATGTCATAGGCGACGGCCACCCACTGCCGCTTGTTGCGCACCGGCTTGAGCGGGTCTTCCTGGACTTTGCCGCGCGGCTTGGCGACCGAAGCCGCCTTGCCGGGCAAGATGCCTGTTTGTCTGGTCATGTCGCTCCCCCTTCCAATGCCCGCTGCAACGCCTGCCACGGCAAGGTTGCCTGCCCTGCCAGCCCATCGGCAAGCCGGTTCCACTCGCGCGGGGCAAGGCGATAGCGCACAACCGGCACTTCCCGCGCCGCCGCGCACGCCTTCCAGTGCCACTCACGCAATCGGGCGCTGTTGATGGCAAAGCGCCCTTCCATCTGCCCAACCACCACTTCGCTGTCCAGAACGCAGACCGCCTCTTGCGCTTTCAGCCGTTTCGCCAGTTTCAGCCCGACAATCAGACCGGCATATTCCGCCTCATTGTTCGTCATGTTGGGCAGCGCCTCCCATGCCAAGTCCAGGATGCGCCCGTCTTCGCTGCGCGCCACAGCAGCGGCGGCGCAGGTCATGCGGGCGTCCAACCGCTGGCGCGAAGTTGCCGCGTGGCTTTCCAGCAATGCGCCCGTGCTGCCGTCACAGAACAGCCAGATGCGCGGTGCGCCGCCCTTCTCGTTTCGCTTCCACATTGCTTCACCCCCTCTACTTTAATATTGGGACTTACGCCGGCTGAGCTTGTCGAAGCCGGCTTCGACAAGCTCAGCCGGCGTAAGTCTTGAATACAAAG
>JAPKMV010000054.1 GCA_026645635.1 Caldilineaceae bacterium | reverse complement strand
AGGCGCCGAGAACCGTCGTTGGCTTCTCGGTGGAAGGTACAACAAACACCAGCCCTGTACAGGGCTGGTGTTTGTTGTTTGTCCAATGGATTGTGCGGGGGGAGCGCCCTTTGCGCCTCGCCCACGATCGATGCCTACTGCCCGCCCGCCGTCAACTGTACTTCGAGCGGCGTGTAGTCTGCGCCCATGGTGTCGCCTTCGATGCCTTCCAGCGCCGCGGCAGCGTAGTCGCTTACATAGGCGCCCTCGCTGGGCGGGTTCTGGATGATGCCATACTGCAGGGCGATGTCCGCCGTCTGGGTGAAGAGACCGGCGTCCATCTGGCCGATGCCCGCAGTGGACGGCCAGATCAGCTTGTTGACTTCGTTCATCATCCAGGTCTGGTGGCCGCGGGGCAGCGCCGGGCCTTGCTCCAGCACATAGTCCACGCACTTCTCCACGTTGTCGCGGCAGAACATCCAGCCCTGGAACGACGCGCGCAGGAAGCGCTCCGCGATGTCCTGGTTCGCCGCGTCGGCCAGCCATTCCTCAGTCACGAAGACGCCGTCCTGCAGCATCGCAGTGCCTTCCTCGTTGAAGTCGATGATGTTCAACTGGTCGAGCGTGTAGAGATTGCCGTTCTGGTCGGGCGTCTCCAGCACCTGGGCCAGTTCGTTGTAGGTCATGGCCGCAGCCGCGTCCACCTGGCGCTCGATGAGCAGGTTCATGTCGAAGGGCTGCTGGATCAGCTCGACCCCGGTGTCCTTGTCGATGCCGTACTTGGCCAGCGTGGCCAGCAGCTCGAACTCGTTGCCGCCGAACCAGACCGCCACTTTCTTGCCGGCCAGGTCCGCCGGGCTTTCGATGCCGGTGTCCTTCCAGGAGATCTCGCGCATCGCGCTGCGCTCGAAGACCTGGGCGATGTTGATCAGGTTGGTGCCCTGCTCGCGCGCCGAGAGCAGGCTCGGCACAAAGTTGATGCCGAAGTCGGCCTGACCGCCGGCCACTACCTGTTCGGGCACGATGTCCGGGCCGCCGGGGTTGATGGTCACGTCGAGACACTGGGCGTCGTAGAAGCCTTCGCCCTGAGCCGCATAGTAGCCGGCGAACTGGGCCTGGGCCACCCACTTGAGTTGCAGCGTGACGGGGTCCTTGGTGGCGCATTCGGCGCCGGCGTCGGTGCTGGCGGCCGGCTCAGCGGCTGGGGCGGCGGACGGCGCTGCCGTGGGTGTGGCGCAGGCGCCGAGCACCAGGGCGATCACCACCAGCAGGGCTGATGTGATCCAGAGTTTGTTACGCATGTTGGTTCTCCTCCAGAAAAATGAACGGTTGGAAACGGATGTCCTTGTGACTCGCCAGACGAGCGGTCCGGCGAAGGTGTAAGCAGTCGGTTCAGTGCTGCTCGCGGTGGCGATGCCAGGGCATCAGCCAACGTTCCAGCAGCACAATGGCAAAGTAGAACGCCAGTCCGTAGAAGCAGGCGACGACGATGGCGGCCCAGGCATCGGGCGTTTTGAGGATACTGGCCTGCGTCTTGATGTAGATGCCCAGATAGTTCACCGCGCCGCCAAAGAACTCGGCGACGATGGCGCCGATCATGCTGACAGCGGTGCATATTTTCAACGCGTTGAAGACAAATGGCAAAGCCGACGGCACGCGCAGCTTCGTAAAGATCTGCCAGTTGCTGGCCGCGTAGGAGTTCATCAGCGCGATGGCGTCGGGCGAGGCGGAAGTGAGGCCGCGCACCGTGCTGACCATCGTCGGGAAGAAGCACATCACCGCTACAATGGCCACTTTCGACCACGGCCCGATGCCAAACCAGACAATGGCAATCGGCGCCATGGCTACAATGGGCACCGAGTTGCTGGCGATGGCAAAGGGCAGCAGCAGATCGGAGAGCCACTTGGAGCGCGCCACGAGCATCGCCGTCAGCAGCCCCAGGCCGCACCCGATGACAAAGCCCCCCAGCGCTTCCATGAAGGTGTTGAAACCATAGCCCATCAGCGCCAGGAACTGCCCGGCCAGCGACTGCCAGATCAGGCTGGGGGATGGCAGCAGGAAGGTCGGCGGCTGGAAGATCATGACCAATAGTTCCCAACTGGCCAGCACCAGCACAAAAACCAGCAAAGGCGCCACCCAGGGGCGGTTCCAAAATGCCTGGCGTGTTGGGCCGTTTTCAGGCAACGGGGCGTCACTTGCAGCCATAGTTCCTCACACGTGCCCCACAAATTCTTCTTTGAGCGTCTCGCGCACCTGGGTGACCAGTTCGAAGAACCTGGGATCTTCCCGCGTGTCAAAATTACGCGGATAAGGCAGGTCCACGTTCACCGTCGCCGCAATGCGCCCCGGTCGCGGGGTCATCACCACGATGCGCGACGAGAGGAAGACCGCCTCGGCGATGGAGTGGGTGACGAAGAGGATCGTCTTGTGCGTCGTCTCCCAGATGTCGAGCAGTTCCATGTTCATGCGCTCGCGGGTGAATTCGTCCAGCGCGCCGAAGGGTTCGTCCATCAGCAGGATCGCCGGGTCGAACGAGAGCGCCCGGGCGATGGACGCGCGCTGCTGCATACCGCCGGAAAGCTGCCACGGGTAGTGTTGGTGAAAGTCGCGCAGCCCGACCATGGCCAGCATCTTGTCCAGCCGCGCCTGCCACTCGCCGGCGGGACGGCCCATGACCTCCAGCGGCAGGCGAGCGTTGCGCTCCACCGTGCGCCAGTCGTAGAGTGTCGGCGCCTGGAAGACAAAGCCGTACTCCCGCTGCTTGCGCGCCTGTTCCGGTGCGTGGCCGTTGACGGTGATCTTGCCCTGGCTCGGCGTGTCCAGGTCGGCGATCAGACGCAGCAGCGTCGATTTGCCGCAGCCGGACGGCCCGACGAGGGAGATCAGTTCGCCCTTCTCGATGGTCAGCGAAACATCTTTGAGCGCCACAGTCGTGGCGTTGGCGTTGCCGTAGATGCGCGAAACTTTGTCGATGGCAATGATCGGTGCGGTGGGCATCACGTTTCTCAACTTTCCGGGCGCTTCCAGCGCACAATTCTGCGTTCCGCCAGCGCCACCATGCCGTAGGCAATCATGCCCAGCAGCGCGGCCACAATGATAGTCGCCCACAAAAAGCCGGGGTTGAAGGTGTTGTACTGCGAGCCGACGACGATCTGCACGCCGATGCCGCGCGTCGAGCCTACCGGCAGCTCGCCGATGATGGCGCCGATAATGCTGGCGGTGGCCGCGATCTTGAGCGCAGTAAAGAGGTACGGCACGGAGGCGGGCAGCCGCAGCAGCCGAAAGATCTGATTGTCGGTCGCAGCGTAGGAACGCATCAACAGCAGCGCGTCGCGGTCGACCGACTCCAACCCGCGCAAGACGTTGATGACCACGGGGAAGAAGGTGAGGTAGGCAGCAATGATCGACTTGGAGAGCCACGGCGGCGCACCCAGGCTGCCCGTCCCCACCACGATCATCGGCGCCACGGCGATGATCGGCACGGTCTGTGAAGCAATCACATAGGGCATGAAGCCGCGGCGGACATGGACATAGCGCTGAAAGAGCGCGGCGATGAGAAAACCGGAGACGCTGCCGATGGTGAAGCCAACGAATGCCTCGAACGCAGTGTAGAGTGCATCCTGTATGAGGATCAGCCAGGTGGGGCCTTTGGGCGTCGGTCGGAAAAACGCCTCGGCGATCTGCGCCAGGTGGGGCAGCTTGTAGTCGGGGATGGCAAAGAGTGCCTTGCTGCCTTCCCAGACCACAGCAATGAGGCCAAAGGCGACCAGATAGCCCAGCAGCAGCCACAGCCAGCGCCGGGGCGAATGGCCGGTCGTATCGAGTTCGCCTGCACTTGTCACAGATTCAGCCATCTGTTTTTCCGCTGCGCTAGCTGCGTGGTTGAAGAAGTTGCCGGACGGACGCAGGCAGGTCTGCGATCTCTGCAAAAGCCGCCAGCGCCGACGGTAACGGATTCTGCCACAGCCAGGCCACGTCCAGCCAGAAACCGGGGAGCACGGCAGCGTGAATTACGTTGTTGGCGTCGGGCAGGACGGCGCGATAGCGCCCGGTGGCGTCAAGCAGCCAGAAATCCGCCCGCTCCTGCCCGGAACGCACGTCGATCACCCAGTATTCGCGCACACCGGCCGCCTGATATTCGTCGAACTTCTCGGCGCGGTCGCGGGCGACGCTCTCCGGCGAAATGATCTCGACCACCAGATCCGCCGGGCCGCGCAGGCGCTGCGCATCGAGTCGATCCAGGTTCGCCGTGGCGATGAACAGGAGGTCAGGCTCGCGTGCGCTGCGCGCCAGGCGCATCTCGAAGGGGGCCGGCAACAGTTGGCCGAGGCCAAAATAGTCGACGAATAGCGATAACAGCGTCGTCAGAAATGCCTGCACCTGTTGATGGCGTGTTCCGGGGGGCATATGTGCGATCACCTCACCATCGACCCATTCGACCAACTGACGTTCGTCGGCAAGCCGCAAATATTCTTCATAGGGCATCGTCACGCGCTGCTCGAATGGCAGCGCGGTCAACACCGGGGCGGCAGGCGGCGTCAATGTTGCTGTGGTCATGGCGCCTTCTCCGCGGCGCTGACGAGTTCGTAGAGCCGGCTGGGGCTGAGCGGGATTTCCAGAATCTCGATCTCATTGTTCAGCGCATCCTCGATGGCCTGGGCAAAGAGCGGCCCCACAGGGATCGCGCCCGCTTCGCCTGCGCCCTTGATGCCCAGCGGGTTGAGCGGCGACGGCGTCTCCACGTGGTCGGTCTCGATGCGCGGCACCGTGTCGGTCGTGGGCAGCAGGTAATCCATGAATGAGGCGTTGAGCAATTGCCCGTTCTCGTCGAAGACAAGCTGCTCGTAGAAGGCGTTGCCGATTCCCTGGGCCACGCCGCCGTGGATCTGCCCTTCCAGGATCATCGGGTTGATCACGCTGCCGCAGTCGTGCACCACCACGTAGCGCTTGATCTCCACCATCATCGTCGCCCGGTCTACCTCGACGATCATGGCGTGAACGCCGGAGGCCGTAGCGCCCCGCTCCGGGCCGAAGTAATCGGTGGCTTCCAGTCCCGGTTCCGTGCCCGGCTTCACTGCGCCGCGCATCGGGTTGGCGCGCTGCGCCAGTTCGCCCAGCTTGATCGCCGTCTGCGGCGACCCTTTGACGCGCACCGTGCCATCCACCAACTCCAGATCATCTTCATCCACTTCCAGCTCATCGCTGGCTTTCTTGAGCACCTTCTTGCGCACGGCCAGCGCGGCCGCGTTGATGGCGTTGCCCGCCACCACGGCGCCGCGGCTGGCAAAGGTGCCCGCGCCCCAATAGAACTCGGTGGTGTCGCCGGTGACCAGGCGCACCTTGTCCGGCGTCACGCCCAGTTGGTCGGCCACGATCTGCGCGAAGGAGGTGAAGTGTCCCTGTCCCTGGGTGCCGATGCCGGTCGCCACGCTGACGCGACCGCTGGCTTCCACTGTCACCTTGGCGCCCTCATAGGGGCCGATGCCGGTGCCTTCCACGTAGGTGACGAGGCCCAGCCCCACCGCCTTGCCCTCGGCGCGCAGCCGGGGCTGCTCCTCCTGCACGAATTTCTCATAGTCAATCAGCGCGCACGCCTTCTCCAGCGCCGGCAGATAGTTGCCGCTGTCGTAGACCAGGGGCTTGAAGTCCTGGTAAATGATGTCGTTGCTGTAGGGGAACTTGTCGGGCGAGATCAGGTTGCGCTTGCGAATTTCGACCCGGTCGATGCTCAGCTCGCGCGCGGCGATGTCCAGCAGCCGTTCCATGACGAAGACGCCGTGCTGCCGGCCCGCGCCGCGGTAGGGCGTGACGATCGGCTTGTTGGTGAAGACTGACTTGAACTCGGTGTAGTAGTGGGGCACGTCGTACTGCCCCAGCAGGGTGCACTGGCTGTTGAGCGCCACGGTCAGTCCGTAGGGGGCATAGGCGCCGGCGTCGTGGAGAAAGGTGTCGTGGACGCCGAGCACGCGGCCATCCTGGGTCAGCGCCATCTCCGCCCAGTGGATCTGGCCGCGCTCTTGGGTCGTGGCGTAGAAATTCTCCAGCCGATCCTCGATCCATTTCACCGGGCGCCCCAGCCGCATCGAGATCCAGGGCAGCACCACTTCTTCGGGATAGAACATCATGATCTTTGGCCCGAAGCCGCCGCCGATGAAGGGGGCAATGACGCGCACCTGCTTTTCCGAGAGACCGAGCATTGCGGCCAGGCCGTTGCGGATGAAGACCGGCGCCTGGGTTGTGTCCCAGATCGTCATCTGCTGGTTGCGCGCGTCCCAGTCCGCCACGACGCCGCGGTTCTCCATTGCCGCCGCCGTGCCGCGATCATAAAGGAAGCGGCGCTTGACGATCACCGCCGCCTGTGCCCTGGCTTGCGCGTAGTCACCCTTGCGCTGGATGACGTGGGCGTTGAGGTTCTGCGCCAGGTCCTCGTGGATCAGCGGCGCGGCGGGTGTCAGCGCCTGTTCCAGATCGACCACCGCGGGCAGCATCTCCAGGTCGACGAAGACCTGCTCCGCGGCATCTTCGGCAATGTAGCGCGAAGTGGCGACGACGGCCACGATCGGCTCGCCCACGTGACGCACCTTGTCACGGGCCAGCGGCACCTGCGTGCGCGGGTTGAAGACGAGATCCTGAATCGGCGGGGGCGGCACCAACAGCGGCCCCGGCTGCCAATACGCGCCCAAGTCCGCTGCGGTGTAGACGGCCACAACGCCAGGCATCGCCTGCGCCGCGGTGGTGTCGATGCTGCGGATGCGGCCATGCGCCACCTGGCTGCGCACAAAGGCGACGTGGAGCATCCCTGGCAGGTGGACATCGTCGGTGAAGGTGGCCTGCCCGGTGAGGAGACGCGGGTCTTCGTTGCGTTTGATCGGCTGGCCAAAGTAGCGAGTCGCCATCTGCCTCACCCGCCCTTTTCGCTGCGCAGCATCTCTGCCGCCAGCAGCGCCGCGTCTACGATGTTCTGGTAGCCGGTGCAGCGGCAGATGTTGCCAGAAAGCACTTCGCGCACCTCAGCCTCGCTTGGCGCCGGGTTCTCCGCCAGGAAGGGCGCCAGGGTGAGCAGAAAGCCCGGCGTGCAGTAGCCGCACTGCAGGCCATGCTTCTCCTGAAACGCCACCTGTAATGGGTGCAGCCGGTTCGGGTCGGCGGATAACCCTTCCACCGTGGTGACGGACTGCCCATCAACCTGAACCGCAAACAAGATGCACGAACGCACCGCCTCCCCGTCCAGCAGCACCGTGCACGCGCCGCACGAGCCATGCTCGCAGCCCACGTGGGTGCCGGTGAGGTTCAGTTCGTGGCGCAAAAAGTCGCTCAACAACATGCGGGGTTCAATCTCCCGCGCTACCTGTATGCCGTTGACCGTGACCGCTACGGGATAGAGTTCGCTCATGGGTTTGCTGCTCACTAGGATTTTGCGTCAAGAATGCGGATGATCGCAGCGTCGAACTCGCTGACCGACGCTGCGTCCAGCGCCAGGTCCGTGGCTGCGATCAGGCCTGCCTGGTCCAGCCGATCGATGCGGAATAGAATATCATACGGTACATCGCCAAAGCGATGATGCAGGATCTGTAGCAACGCAGCTAACCGCGCCTGGCGCTGGCCTTCTGCCTTACCTTCTTCACGACCCTCTTCGCGGCCTTCTTCACGGCCTTCTTCACGGCCCAGGATCAGCCCCTGCTCAAGCCCCTCTTTCACGAGTTCGTTGTACCAGGGTGATTCGCGCAAAATCTCCATGTCCCACCTCATCACTCTGCGCACGATCTCCGTGCTCAACACGAAACTGGCGAAGAATGCCAGCAGCGGCTCCAGTTCCGCCAGCGACTCGTCGGCGCGGAGACTCACCACTGCCCGCGCCAGCATCGGTTCGCTCCCGCCCCGCCGCAGGATCGGCACGAAGGGCAGCAGCGCCGTCAATTCCTGCCTGAAGGCCAGCTCGGCGTCGACTTCCCACAGGTTGATCACCCTGAATTCCTGCACGGCGCGCAACCCCAGGAGTTCGGTGTCGTAACGGTCGGTGACCTCCTGCCCGGCAGCAGTCGGCAGGATATTGACGACCACTGGATAGACCGGCAGGCCGTAGCGTTCTTCCGCCAGCGCTGCATATGCCCGCATCCGTCTGGGCATGCGTCGATCCGTCCGCACTTGGAGTTCATTGGCGACCAGGAACGCACCATGCACCGGCGACTGCACCTTGATCAGTACATCGTTGGCACGCGCCACCCACTGAAATTCTGCACCGACTATCTCCACCGCCTCGACCGTCGGGTCGCCGGTGACCCAACGCACCCAGGGCGTCGGCGCCAGGCTGATCAGCCGTTTGCCGCCGATGTCGGTAGCTTTGCTCATGCCGCTGCCCCGGCGCGGGCGCAGGCTTCGCTCAAAGCCCGCTGCCCCAGCACTTCGATCAAGTGGCGGCGGTAGCCGGCCGTGGCGTGGATGTCCGCCAGCGGCTCGATGTCGGCGTGGGCGGCCAGCCGCGCCGCCTCAGCGATGCGCGCCGGCGTCGGCGCCTGGCCGTGGAGACTCGCCGCGGCCTGCTGCGCCTCTGTCGGCCCCTCGCCCACGCTCAGATAGACCAGCTTGACGTCATCGAGAGCGCCCGCCGCATCCAGCTGCACGGTCGCCGCCACGCCGACGATGGCATAGTCGCCGTGGCGCCGGGCGATCTCGTGGAACGCCCAGCCGGAGCGCGGCGCGGCAGCCGGCACGGCCACTTCGGTGAGAATCTCGTCCGGCTCCAGCGCCGTGGTGAACAGCCCCTGATAGAAGTCTGCCGCGGCTACCCAGCGCTCGCCGCGCACACTGACCAGCTTGAAGCGCGCGCCCAGCGCTACCATCACGGCCGGCAGCTCCGCCGCCGGGTCGGCATGGGCCAGGCTGCCGCCGATGGTGCCGCGGTTGCGAATCTGCACATGCGCGATGTAGGGCATGGCAGCATGGAGCAGCGGCGCACGCTGTGCAGCCAGAACGCTTCGTTCGAGTGTGCGGTGGCGCGTCATGGCGCCGATGCGCAGCCCACCGCGACCGTCATTCTCCAGAAAGGCCAATTCGGGCACGCGGTTCAGGTCCACCAGTGCTGCCGGCTGGGCCAGCCGAAAGTTCATGGTGGGCGCCAGGCTTTGTCCGCCAGCGATCAACTTGCCCGCATCGCCATGTTCAGCGATCAAACTGAGCGCTTCGGGCAGCGTGCGTGGCGCAAAATAGGCAAATGGTGCTGGTTTCATGGGTTCCCTGATCAATGTCGGTCAGTCATCGTTGCGGGTGGATTATAGGGCAGCGCGATCGCCGTTGTCAAACGTCCCTACGTCGGGGGCAGTTTTCTCAATGTAGGCTGCGATAGACCGCGGATGCGGCGGATTGGGCGGATTTGCGCGGATAAATCCAAAATGAATTCTGTGGGAATCCGTCGCATCCGCCACATCCGCGGTCTATTCTGCTCTACCTTACGCGATAGCCCAGTCGGCGGCGGCGCCGGGCCAGGCCAAGGCAATGCGGTTGCGCTCGCGATCCACTTCGGCCACTTCCACGTCGATCACGTCGCCCACGTTGAGCCGCGTCCCTGTGGGAAACCGGCTGCGGTGGAGCAGCCCATCCTGCTTGACGCCGATATCCACGAACGCGCCGAAGTCGACTACGTTGCGCACCGTGCCCTGCAGCCGCAGCCCCGGCGCCAGGTCGTCGAGGGAGAGCACGTCGCTGCGCAGGATCGGCGCAGGCAAGTCGTGGCGCGGGTCGCGGCCCGGGCGCACCAGTTGCTCATAGATGTCGGCCAATGTCGGCGCGCCGATGCCCAATTCCGTCGCCAGAGTAGGCAAGGGCGTTTGCATCAAGAGCGCGTCGAGTCGCTGCTGGCGCACTTCCTGCGGCGCGGCCAGGGTGAAGCCGGCGCGCTGCATCAGGCTGCGTGCCGTTGCGTAACTCTCCGGGTGGATGGCGCTGGCGTCCAGCGGTTCTGCGCCGCCGCGGATGCGCAGGAAGCCGGCGCATTGCTCGAAGGCCTTTGGCCCCAGTCCGGCGACGGTGCGCAGGTCGGTGCGCTTGCCAAATGGCCCCTGTGCGTCCCGATGGGCGACGATCTTCTCTGCCAGCTTCGGGCCAATGCCGGCCACGTGGGCCAGCAGCGCCGGTGACGCCGTGTTCACATCCACACCGACCCGATTGACAACGCTCTCCACCACGCCGTCCAGCGCCGCGCCCAGCGCCTTCTGGTCGACGTCGTGCTGATAAAGACCGACGCCGATGGACTTGGGGTCGATCTTCACCAGTTCGGCCAGGGGATCGAGGACGCGGCGGGCGATGGAGACTGCGCCGCGCAGCGAGACGTCCAGTTCAGGCAGCTCAGCGCGGGCGAGCGGGCTGGCGCTGTAGACGCTGGCGCCGGCCTCATTCACGATGACATAGCGCACCTGCGCAACCTGGCGAATGAAGGTGGCCGCCAGTTGTTCACTCTCGCGCGACGCCGTGCCATTGCCGATAGCGATCAGCGTGACGCCGTACTGCTGCGTCAACCTGGCCAGCGTCTCCAGTGCTGCCCGCTGCTGGTTCTGCGGCGGATGAGGATAGATGGTGGCCGTGGCCAGCAGCTTGCCCGAACCATCCACCACCGCAACCTTGCAGCCGGTGCGGAAGCCGGGGTCAATGCCCAGCACCACATGACCGGTCACCGGCGGCTGGGTCAGCAGCCCACGCAGGTTGGCGGCAAAGACCGTGATGGCATGGCGCTCGGCCTCCTCGGTGAGTTGGCTGCGCACGTCGCGCTCGATGGCAGGCAGCAGCAGCCGTTTGGCGCCGTCTTCGGCGGCTGCGTCGAGGTGTGCCGCCCAGGGCGAACGCGGGTCGCTGCGGAAGACCGCGGCGATGGCGCTGCGCCAGTCGCGTTCCGGAACCTCCAGGCTGACGCGCAGCACCTTCTGCGTCTCGCCGCGGTTGAGCGCCAGCACCTGGTGCGGGCGCAGCCGGTCGACGCGAAGGGTGAAATCATAGTAGGTCTGGTAGACGCCGCGCTCGTCGGCGCTGCCGGTTATGCGGCTGGCGCTCAGCGCACCGAATTTGCGCGCCTTCTCGCGCACGGCGCGGCGCACGTCGGCATGGTCGCTGATCGTCTCGGCCACGATGTCGCGCGCACCGGCCAGCACGGCGTCGGTCGTGGGAATCTCGTCGCGGTAGTAGCGCGCCGCCACCTTCCAACTCGGTGCGGGTGGCCGCCTGCTCGATCTGTGCCTGGAGTTCAGGCGTCAGCTTGCCCTGCTCGGCGATGGCGGCCAACACCGTGGCGCGGCGTTCGTCCAGCGCCTGGAGCGTCGCCAGCGCCGCCATGATCGCGGCGATCTGTTCTTCGTCCAGCCCGCCGGTGGCTTCTTTGCGGTAGCGGGCGATGAAGGGCAAGGTATTGCCGCCCGTCAGTAACTCGACAGTCGCGGCGACCTTGT
>JAPKMV010000549.1 GCA_026645635.1 Caldilineaceae bacterium | reverse complement strand
GAGTATCCGCCTAATCCGCCAAATCCGCGGTCTATTTGATCCCAGCGCGCTGTTGTGCGATCTCCAGCGCGCGGCGGGTCAGCACGCCGGCCAGGTGGCGGCGATAGCGGGCGGTGCCGCGCATGTCGTCGATGGGGCGGGCGGCGGCGCGGGCGTGTTCGGCGGCCTCAGCGATCGTCGCTGCGGTAAGCGGGCGGCCGATCATCGCCGCGGCCGCCTCGGGCACGAAGAGCGGCTTTGGCGCCACCGCACCCAGGGCGATGCGCGCGGCGGCAACGGTTTCGCCGTCCGCGGCCAGTTGCAGCGCGACGCCTGCGCCGACCACGGCGATGTCCATCTCGTTGCGCGGGGTGAAACGCAGATACGCCGCGCCGAAGCCAGGCGCTGGCGGCGGCAGCTGCAGCGCTACGAGCAGTTCGCCCGGCTGCAGCGCAGTTTTCCCCGGCGCCGTGCAGAACTCCGCCACAGGCAGATGCCGCTCCCCCTGCGACCCGGCGATGATGCAGACCGCGGCGTGGGCGATCAGCGCGGGGATGGAATCGGCCGCGGGCGAGGCGTTGCACAGGTTGCCGCCCAGGCTGGCGCGCCCCTGGATCTGCACCCCGCCGATCAGTTTCACTGCATCGATCAGGCCGGGGTAGGCGGCGGCGAGGGTCGCGTCGTTATAAATGCGGTGGCAGGGCACGGCCGCGCCGATGTGCAACCCGTCAGTCGAGTCGAAGGCCAGTTCGCGCAGTTCCGGGATCGCCTTGACGTCCACCACCAGCGGCGTGTGAACGCGCTGCTCGCGCAGCCCGACGATGAGGTCGGTGCCGCCGGCAAGGACGCGCGCCTGGCTCTCCTGCCGGAGCAGATCGACGGCCTCACCCACGCTTTGGACACGGGCATAGTCAAATGCTTGCACAGGGTGGCTCCTTGGTTGGCTGGAGGGACAAATCTGGCCGCGCAGTGTAGCCGCTCGGGGTGATTCCGTCAAGTCCGGTGGCGAGGGCGGGGTCTGCTGCATGGTGGAAGAGTGTTGCGAAGTCCGCCGCTGAGGCTGACGGCGAGTAGCGCGCCGGAGGTTTGTCTGTTATTGTCGTCTTTTCTGGCTGAGCGGGTTGTCAGCGTGGATATGTCACGCTGGGTGTTGGCTGCTGGCGGATTATGTCAGAAGGAGGAATTCATGGATCTGCCGCGACGAAGGTATATGCTTTGGACAGTGCTGGCCTTGCTGGCTTTGCTCGCCGCCCTGCCCGCCCACGCTCAGCCGCGTCGGGGCAGTGAACTGCCGCCCGGCAGTCCGCTGCCGCCCTATTTGGCGTGGACGGTGTCCGCCGACGGCGCGGCCTACCTGCTCGACGCCCGCTACATCCTGTGGGAACTGGAGCCGGCGACGCTGACGCCGGTGCGCGCCTCCGCGCCGCTGCTGCCGGCCCTGGGGCGCGACCCGGCCTATCTCGCCGTGGCCGGCAACCGCATCTGGGTGGCAGCGGCGGCGTTCGAGGGCGCTAAGCTCCTGGATCGGGCAACGCTGGCGGTGGTGGGCGAGGTGGATAACTTCGGGCCGCTGGCCGCCGGCCCTGACGACGAAATCTACATGATCGACGACACGGCGCTCTACCGCTTCTCCTCCGGCGCGCCCGACCCTGCGCCGGAGATATTGATCGCGCCCTGGGCGCCCGAGCAATATTGGGGAACGGTGCCGGTCAAGTTGGCGGTCGATGCGGTGGGGCGCCGGCTTTTCCTCACGCAATACCACGCCACCGGTTCGCCGCCGCACAATGGCGAGAGTCTGCTGGTCTCCGCAATCGACCCCATCGACTTCGCAGTGATCGACAGCAGCCTCGGCCACTACAGCCAACCGGCGCTGACGGCTGACGGCGCCACGCTGGCGGTGGCCTTCAACGCCAAGAGCGGCGCGCTGGGGAGTTGGGTCGGCGTCTGGCAGGCGGGCGAGTTGACGCAGCAAGTGCGTCTGCTCGACGGCCAGGTGGCGCTCGACCCGGCGGGTGACTGGCTGTACCTGCTCAACGACCGGGGGCTGTGGGTCTTCGGGCTGCCCGGCATGGGGCTGGTCAGCGTGCTGCCGCTGTTGGGCGAATTGCCCGAAGCGCTCGCCGTCGCCGTGGATGGCAAGACGATCTATCTCTTTGGACGCAACACGCTCAGCGCCATCCCGGCGACGGAACTGCATTCGCTCGGCGGCGCGACCTTGACCGCGCTGCCCGATCCGGTATCGGGCGCAGGTTATCGCCGCTTCGACGCGCCGGACGCGGCCGGCGTCAGCTTTGCCGTGCGCGCCGACCCGCCCGGCCCCGATCCTTACGGGCTGCTGGTCTCGACCGACGGCCAGCGCACGTGGACGCCGAACATCGCCCTCAGCTACCCCACCTTCATCGGCGTCGATGGCTTGTCGATCTCACCCGCGTTCGCTGCGGACGGCACAGTGGTCGCCACAGGCCGGTACACGAACACGCTCTACCGCTCCACCGACGGCGGCGCGCTGTGGGCGCCGTGGACGCCGCCGATTGCTTTCACGGCGGCCAGCGACGGCCAGCGCGACATCGTGATGATGGACATGGACAGCCGCGCGCAGCATCCGGTCACCAACGACGCCGCCGATGACGAGAACCCGGCCTGGTCACCAGGGTGGACGGAGCTTGCGTTTCAGAGCAACCGGAGCGGCAACTGGGACATCTACGCCATCCGCGCGGGCTGCGACGTGGCGGCGCTGGGCGAGGCGGCGTGCGGGCTGCGCCGGCTCACCGACGACCCCGCAGACGATCTCCTGCCCGCGTGGTCGCCGGACGGGCGGCAGATCGCGTTCGTGTCGCTGCGGGCGGGCAACGCCGACATCTACGTGCTGACGCTGGCCGACGGCAGCCTGCGCCAGCTCACCGACGACCCGGCCGGTGACTGGCGGCCGGCGTGGCTGCCCGACAGCCGGCGCCTGGTCTTCACGTCGGCGCGCAACGGCGCCAACGATCTCTTTGCAGTGCGCGTGCCAGCCGCCTACGACAAGTTTTTGCCGCGAGCGCAGCCGCTGATCGCCACGCCCGCCGACGAACGCGACGCCACGATCAGCCTGCAGGATGGGTTGGCCTTCGTGTCGGACCACGACGGCGCGCCGGCCATCTACACGGTGGGCGCAGATGCGGTGTGGTACAGCGGCTACGATGACCTGGCGATCCGGGAAGCCATCGACGCCTATTCACGCTTTGCCGTGACGGCGCCCATCTCCGGCACGCACCCGGCCTGGTATCCGGCGGGAGGGAGCGGGCTGCTGCTCTTTGCGCGCGCAGCGGACGGTGCGTACAGTGTGGCGTTGGGCGGCGTCTATAGTGTGGCGGAGACTGTGGTGACGGGGAGCGACTTCGTCGGCCATCCGGCGGGTGGGCCGGTCTTCTGGCGCGGGGAGCGTGTGCGGTAGTGACTGCACAGCGGTGCTGGCGGCGTAGGTCGGCGCGCAGGTTCACGCCGGCGCCCCCCTCTGCACGATCCACGCGGCGGAGGCCGCCGCGG
>JAPKMV010000548.1 GCA_026645635.1 Caldilineaceae bacterium | reverse complement strand
CGCGGTGGATGGCTTCTCCGTCCTCGCTGCGCAGGTCAATGCCGGCGATGTGGACACCCTGCGCCAGATGACCGATTTCTTCCGTGATAAACTGGGCAGCAGCGTCGTGGCCGTCGGCGCGATCATCAACGACAAGCCCATGATCGTGGCAGCCGTCACCGATGACCTGGTGGCGCGCGGCATGCACGCCGGCAACCTGGTCGGCGCGGCGGCGAAGCTCATGGGCGGCGGCGGCGGCGGGCGCCCGACGATGGCGCAGGCCGGCGGCAAGGAGAGCGATAAGCTCAGCGCGGCGCTGACTGCGGTTGAGCCGTGGGTGAAGGCAAATTTGAAGCAGGCATGACCGAACTCTACGAAGTATCCGCCACAGCCGGGCTGGACGCCGTGCGCCGCTCGCTGGGTCAATGGCGCGGCAAGCGCGTCGCCCTGCTGCTGCCCGAAGGCTGGCTGGAACTGGATAACGTGGCGCGCATGCGGCTGCTCCAGCGCCAGGCCGTCGTCCAGCAGGTCGAATTTGCCCTCGTCACGCGCAACGCGGCGACCGTCGACGCGGCCAAGGCCGTGGGCGTGCCGGTCTTCGCCAATGCCGAGCAGGCGGCGAGCGACCGCTGGCGCATGAACCTGGGGCTGCCGCCGGTCGACCCGCGCCACCCGGAGCGCAGTCTGCCGGAGCCGCCACCCTGGCGCCGGCAGGACGAGGTGAGCCGCATCGCCCGCCCGACCCACCACCAGGCGCGCCAGGAACGCATCCGCAAAGGCATGAACTACATGCGCCCGACGCCGGCCTGGGCGCGTTGGCTCGGCATTTTCTTGCTGGGCAGCATGATCGTCGCCCTGCTTGGCGCCTTCACCTACTTCGTGCTGCCGGCAGCCACGATCACGGCGCGCCCGGGTCGCGTGCCCATGCAGATCGACCTCTCGATGAACGCCGTGGCCGGTCTGGATGCGCCCAACATCGACGCGCGCGAACTGCCGGCGCGTGTCGTGCGCGCGGATCTGGTCGCCGAAGGCGCCGTGCCCACCTCCGGCACAGCTCAGAAGCCGACGGAAAAGGCGCTGGGCGAAGTAGTCTTCAGCAACCTGGGCAGCACGCCGGTCAACATTCCGGCAGGCACATCGGTGAGCACCAGCACCGGCACACCGGTCGAATTCCGCACGACGCGTGACGCCCTGCTCGAAAGCGGCGTCGGCACACGCGTCGCGGTGCCCGTGGAAGCACTGGAACCGGGTACGGCGGCCAACGTGCGCGCCAACACCATCAACACCGTCAACGGGCCGCTGCGCTTCCGTGTGCGCGTCAACAACGCTGCCGGGACTTTTGGCGGCGGTTCGGCGTTGGTGCCGGTGGTCACGCAGGCAGATCGCGACCAGTTGGTTGCCGTGCTCCAGGAGCGGGCGGAAGCCGACGCGTACAATGCGCTGAGTGGCCAGCTTGAACCCGGCGAATGGCTGCCGCCCGAATCGGTGCAGACCTTCGTGGTCGCCACCTCCTATGACCAATACAACGACGAAGAAGCCGCAGAACTGCGCGGCACGGTGCGTATGTTGGCCCAGGGGTTGGCCGTCACCGAAGCCGATGCCAACGACATCATCCTCACCGCCATCGAAGACGAGGTGCCCGCAAACGCACGGCTGATCGCCGACTCGGTGCGCGTGCAGCGGCAGCCGGGCAGCGAGGCCAGCGCCAGCAGCGTCGTCTTTACGATGACCGTCGGCGCGGATTACACGACGCCCATCGACGCCGACGAGGTGCGCGCCGTGGTCGCCGGCCTGACGTTGGAGGATGCCGTGCGCGCGCTGCAAGAGCGTTGGCTGCTGACCGGTGCGCCCGAGATCTACCTGGACCCGGCCTGGCAGAGCACGCTGCCGCTGATCGACAGCCGCATCCAGGTGCGCGTCGAGTATGGTCAATAGCGCGGCGCCCGGTAAGCTGCTGGCGCTGGATGTCGGCATGCGCCGCATCGGCGTTGCCGTCTGCGACCCGCTCTGGCTGAGCGTGCGGCCGCTGACCGTGGTGGTGCGCCGCAGCCGCAACGAAGATTTTGCCGAACTGGCCCGGTTGGTCGCTGTGCAAGAGGTTGTACGCGTGATCTGTGGGCTGCCGCTGAACATGGATGGCAGCGAGGGCAGCCAGGCGCAAACCGTGCGCAAGTGGGCGCTGCGGCTGGCGCAGGCGCTCCGGGCGATCTTGGGGCGGCCTGTGCCTGTGGCCTTTTGGGATGAGCGACTGACCACTTTTGCGGCGGAGGAATGGCTGGCCGGGCAAACTGACCGGCGCGGTGCGCAGCCGGGCGAGGATGCTGTGGCGGCCGCCGTACTGTTGCAGAGTTATCTGGACGCACGGCGCAGCGGCGACCCACTGGACTTCGGCAGTATCGACTTGCCGCCGCGCCAGCAGGAAACAGAGCCTGAATGAACTTCGTGGACGCAGCGATATTAGACTTTATCGGCAATATTTTTGGCACGCAAAGACGCAAAGTCGCGAAGCGTTTTTCTCCTGGCGTCTTTGCGCCTCCGCGTGAGATTCCTTATCGCCGATAAAGACTATTGTGTCCGTGGCCACCTGGGCCGGCGCTTACGCAGCCGGCCGGATGTTCTGGTTCAGATGAAAGACGTTGTCGGGATCGTATTGCTTTTTCAGCGTCGCCAATCTGTCGTAGGCTGGCCCGTACGCCTCGCGCACCCGCTCCTCGCCCTCGTCCACCAACTCGTTGACATAAACGCTGCCGGGCATATACGGTCGCAGATCCTGCCAGAGCTGGCGGGTCCAGCCGATATTGGCCTCGTCCTCCGCCGGGTCGGTCCATGCGGCAAACGCGCTAAAGGAGAGCGCTGCGTCCCGATGATAGAACGCAGTGGACGCCCGGTCTGCGCGCTGGACTGCACCGCCCATCTGCACCAACAAGACGGCGGTCAAGGGGGACGGCACGCGCAGATACGCGTCGATGAGCACATCCATCGCTTCATCGTGCAGCTCGTCCACAAAGTTCGACTTGAGATAGTAGCGCCGGCCCGGCATCGCCACCTGGTCGATCATGGATTGGATGGCCGGGTAGGGCATGGCGCCCACCTGCTCCATCACCACCGGCCCCATCTGACGGATGGGCGCCAGCCACTGTTCGCCGTCGCCAGGATCGCCGCAGTAACACAGTCCCACGCCCAATGCCTTGTGGCCGTCGGGTGTGGTCAACAGGAAGGTGGTGGTGGTCAGTGCGTCGGGCACGGTGGGCAGATAGTCGCGCAGCCCTTGCAGCACTGGCTTGCCGACGGGCAGAGGGAAGGCAACCAGACCGCCGAAGACAAAGGCGACCGGGTGCAGCCGATAGCTGAATTGGGTCACGACGCCGAAGTTGCCGCCGCCACCGCGCAGCCCCCAGAAAAGTTCGGAGTTTTCTGCGTCGCTCGCGCGCACAATCTGGCCATCGGCGGTCACGACCTCGGCCTCGGCCAGGTTGTCACAGGTGAGGCCGTACTTGCGCATCAGCCAGCCGATGCCGCCGCCCAGG
>JAPKMV010000547.1 GCA_026645635.1 Caldilineaceae bacterium | reverse complement strand
CAAGGCAACAGGCGCGGCAGGATCCCAGGGCGGGAGCTGGTCGTAAGCGGCCTCTGGCGGCAGCGTCCAGCCGGCGGACTGGCTCAGCACCGTCTCGACGGCGCGGAAGATAGGCTCCGGCTTCATGATCATGCCGCCGCCGCCGCCGTAGGGTGTGTCATCGCAGACGTGGTGCCGGTCTGTGGTAAAATCGCGAATGTTGTGCAGTGCAACCGAGATCAGCCCTTTGTCCAGGGCGCGCTTGACGATACTCTCGCCGAGCACGCCGCCAAACATGGCCGGAAAAAGGGTAAAGATGTCGAAGTGGATTGTTCGCAGGATATCAGTTTGAGCCAGCAAAACTTCAGCCGCCGGGTGACCGATTTCCTCGCCGCCCTGCCATTCGTCCAACGCAGCCGCACCTTTTTTCAACGCACGGAAGACGAAAACACGCCGCGCCTCGACCGTGCCGAAGCGCGCTATGCCAGTGTAGCACAGCCGCCGCCCGCGACGAAGCAGGCGCCTCCAGCTTTGACCGTGCGCAGCGGCAGGCTGCTCTGGCTGGCTGCGCCGCTGACGCTGCTGCTCTTGCTGGGCGCGGGCTGGTGGCTCTGGCCGCGGTTGGACGCCGACCCGGCGCTGGCCGCTGAACGTGCCAATGAACCTGCCCCCGATGCGCTGCGCCTTCTCGCGCCCACCTTCACGCCGACAGCCGCCGCGGACGAGTCCGCGGTCGCATCCGCCAACCTGATGCAAATCGTCATCGTGACGCCCACGCCTGACCCCAGCAAGCGGCTGGTCGTCGCCGGCACGGTCATCGACCGCCCGCTGGCGGTGAGCGGCAGCGAGGGGCTGCCCGGCGCGGCCGGCGGCAGCCTAGGCGGCAATCTGATCCAGGCCATGACTTTCAACGTTGCTGCGCTGGCGCCGCCGCTGGTCGCCGAAGAACTGGGCGCGGAGCCGCTGCCTATCGAGGTGATTCCGCTGCCGGGTGTTGATAATCCCTTTGCGCCTGTTGCGACGGCCACGGCTGCGCCTACACCGACGCCCACGCCGCTGCCGCTCGACCTGCTGCCCAGCCGCAGTTGGGCGACCTTTGCCCCGGCGCCGGCTGAGGTGAACGATCATTTCTGGGTAGGACAGGCGTTCACCGCAGGCGCTTACAACCAGATCGCGGCGCCGAGCTATCAGTTTGGCTCCACCGCGGGCGGGCGCTATCGACCGCACCACGGCATCGACGTCGCCAACCCGTCCGGCTCCCCCGTGCTGGCTGCGGCGGACGGCACAGTCGTTCACGCCGGCATCGACGACCCGGTGTTGATCGGGCCGTACAACAATTTCTACGGCAATACAGTTGTGATCCTGCTCGACCAGAAGCTCCAGGTCGGCGGCGGCGACTTAGACGTTTATCTGCTCTATGGCCACTTGAGCCAGGTGAATGTCGCCATTGGCCAACGTGTGGCGCCAGGCGACCTGGTCGGCGCCGTGGGCATGACCGGCATTGCCATCGGCCCGCACCTGCACGTAGAGATGCGGCTGGGCGCCAACACCTACCAGCACAGCGTCAACCCGTATCTCTGGCTCAAACCGCTGCCGGGCAACGGCGCGGTCGCCGTGCGCCTGCTCACCGCGGACGGGCGGTCCTGGCCCGGGCAGCGGCTGACGCTGGCCCGCTTTGTCGATGGCCGCGCCGTCTGGGGCCGCATGATCGAAACCTATCTCGACAACGAGAATATCCTGCCCGACCCGGCCTGGGGCGAGAACGGCGCCATGGGCGATGTGCCCGCGGGTTACTACGTGCTGGTCGGCAACGTCAACGGCGAAGCCATCCGCGCCGAGTTCTTCGTCGTCGAAGGCCAGACGACGTTTGTGGAGATTCGCACGCAGCAGTGAGTAAAGAGATTAGGAGATTGGGAGATTAGGAGATTGTCCGACCACGCCCAATCTGTCAATCTCTCAATCTCTCAATCTCTCAATCTCTCAATCTCCTCTCCTATGCCCACCCAACCAGTCATCATCTACACCGACGGCGGCTGCAGCCCCAACCCGGGGCCGGGCGGCTGGGCCGCGCTCTTGCGCTATGGCGACCACGAGCGCGAGCTGAGCGGGCGTTTTCGCAACACCACCAACAACCGCATGGAACTGCGCGCCGCCATTGAGGCGCTGGAAGCGCTCAAGCGTCCCTGTGCGGTGATCGTCTACACCGACAGCGAGTATCTGCGCAACGGCATCACCATCTGGGTGAAGGCATGGGTGCGCGGCGGTTGGGTCAAGAAGCAGAAGCCGGTCAAAAACAAGGATCTCTGGCAGCGGCTGCTGGCTGCGGTGGCGCGCCATGAACCGGCCGGCGGCGTCACGTGGGAATGGACGCGCGGCCACGCCGGCGACCCGCTCAACGAACGGGTGGATCGGCTGGCCAACGCCGCTGCGCTCAGCGTCACCGCCGCCGACCCGGAAGATGTGGTGGCCGTGGAAGAACCGCCGGCGCCCCCCACCCGCCCTTCACTGTTCGAAGATTAGGTGGCGCTGTCCCCGCTCTCCCGCGCGGCAAGATCGGCGGCGAGCAGCGCGGGCAGAATGGTCGGGCCGTAGGCCGCGACAAGCGCGCCGTGGCGGAGACCGATCAACCCCAAGTGCAGGTCAGGCGCGCTCCAGCGCAAGCCATAGCGCAGAAACCCTGCGATCTCCCAGGCGTAGAGCGATGCCCAGGCCAGCGGGCGTGGCAGCCAGAAGCCAACAAAGAGGAAGGCGACGTAGTGGCGCGCGGGCAGCAGATCGTCCACCAGGCGCGGGGAGAAGCCATGCGGGCCAAAGCAGAGCGGCGGCGCAGCAGCAGCCTGCGCCAGCAAGCGCCACGGCTGCCACAGATCTTGTAGACGGAGATTGGCGCACTCCTCGCTGACGGCAAGGATGAACCAGGCGGCGCCGCTCCAGCCGGGCGGCGCCTGCGCCGCGCGGGCAGCAATGTGGTCGGCAAAGGCGTCAAACCCGCGTCGATAGGATGCGCTGTGGACAAATGAAGGAAGCGCAGCCTTCTCTGCGGATCGGTGCGCTCCCTTTCCAGTACGTTTCAAATGTGACTCGCCATCCGCGCGCGCTGAGGGCTGCGGCGCTGCCCTGCTGCGCGCCGGGCGCACACAACCTGGCTCAGTGGTGGCTGTGCTCCGCCGGCACGTGGCTGAGTTGACGCCAGCGGTCGGCCGCGCCGTGGCGGAAGAGGCCCGGGTCGAAGCCGGCCAGGAACTCCCAGCCTTCGAGCGACAATCCTTCCTGGACGTCTTTCGTCAAGTCGAATTCGAGCGTGCGCCCCTCGGTGCGCACGACGAAATGCAGCAGGTCGTCATTGCCGTCATCCACGATGTCGACGATGCAAGGGCGGTCCGTCCCCATTGGCTTCTGAAAAAAGGCAGCCGAACAACGTGCACAGAAGGAGAGGGTGGCGTCACAGTAGCCACGATCCATTACGATAACCATATAAGACCTCCGAACCCTTTACAAGGCAAAAACTTGCCGAATAAACACAGTAT
>JAPKMV010000546.1 GCA_026645635.1 Caldilineaceae bacterium | reverse complement strand
GGCCTGTGCGGATTTGATGTATGGCAAGATAATTGCCGCACTTCAAGCAACCTAATGGGAGTGCATGGATGGCAAGCAACCCAACACCACTTATCGGAATCCCATCACGGCCTGGAGGCAGAAAGTTCAAAAGCCCAATCCCATTTAGCAGTGGGAAGTATTGACGATGGGCGTAAAGATAGGCCGACAATTCCGGGAAAAATGTACAAGCGACACCAGGGATCGTCTCCCGCTCAGATCTGAAACCAAACATTAGCCGGTCCGCATATGCGAGTCGTTCAGACAACGACTTAGCTGGCTGAGTAAAGTGGGAACCCTGAAACACGGTGTTCAACTGGTTCTGTACCTTTGGAATGTGTGAGTATACATCCTTGAGATACGCTGCCGCAGACTCAAGTTCGGCATAGCCGACATCCTCTGGCGTGTTCTTCCCACTCATTGCAGTAAGAGTCGCAACACCGACGTCCATAAACGGATGCCCCGTGTATCGAATCAAGCTCATGCTTCCTCCTCATATTGGGCGGCGGCACGCCGCAGGCTTTCTGCAATCTGGCGCCGCAATGCCACTGGCGCCAGCACCTTGACCTCATCGCCCCATCCGCGGATCCAACTGACCAGTTCGAGGGTGCCCGCCACCTCCACCGACCACAACAGGCTGCCGTCCGCCTGCACCGCCATCTGTTGTGAGGGGTGCCAAATTGTCTCCTGCACCCGTCCTGCCACTTCCCGGCAGAAAAGCAGTTCCACCCGCGTCAATTCTTGCCCATACCAGATGCCCCAGGCGCCGCGCAGCAAGTCTTCGGGATTCAGCATCGCTTGCGGTGCAAAGCGGCCAGTACTCAACTGCGCCCAGCGAATGCGTTCAACTCGCAGCGTGCGCAATTCTTTGCGCGTCTGGCTCCAACCGAGTACATAGACTCCATGACTCCAGATGGCCGGCTCGAAGAGATAGGGATCGAAAACGTGTTCAGTCAGTTCGCCGCTCCGTCCTTTTTGATAGCGAAGACGCACCGGGATGCTCTCTAGCCAGCCACGCAACAGCACTTTCCACACGGCATCCTGCCCGGCATCGCCACGGCGCTCATTGACCAGCGCCGAGTTCGACTGCACAATCACATTGGTCAGCACCGGGTGACGCAGCACACCGGCGATCTTCTGGATCGCCGTCGCATAGAAGTCAGGCGCATTCGATGTCTGCCGGATGAAACGTCGCAGCGCTAGATAGATTGTCAGCGTTTCTGGATGAGTCAACCGCACATTATGCGGGAACTGGGTTGGATCCATCCAGTAGGCGCCGTTTTCGGTATAGACTTCTAGCTCAGGATCGTCTATGAGTTCTTTCAAGTAGTCATGCACAGTCTCGCGCCACACACCCAGTTCTCCCGCCAGTTCCTTGGGCGTCCATCGCCGCCCATGCTGCTGCAATAGCAGGACAAGCTGCTCCATTCGTTTACGTTTGTTCCCAGCCTTACTCATCGTAAATCCCTTTCGACTTGAGTATAGTCACGGGGAGTGGTAAATACGACCACTCTCGCGGGCAATCTTGAAAATTCGGGAAAATTGATTTCTTGGACGGTGACTTTGTGATGGCAGGCGGAGTTGTCTGGGCAGGAATCGCCGACGACGCAGCGCGCCGAATTGTCATGACCATAATGTGCGGTGTCTGTGTGCGCAATACGCGCACCATCCAATCCACCGGCGCGGCCGCTGTGGCAAGCAGGGTGACAATCTGTGGTTCGGCGCCTAACGTCGCCACCAACACGGAAGCCATGGGGAATCCTGGGTTAACGGGCGGGTTGATGGCAGCAGTATATCACATAGCGTCTGCCGCGGTGGCAAGGCGATCCAGCAGCGCCGCGCACGCTGCCACCCTGTCCAACCACGCAGCCGCCACCGCCGCGCAGGGGGCGCCGCCCGCGCCATAGCGGGTGTAGGCAACCTCGAACGCACCAACCATCTCACGCAGCCCGGTGACGACCGCGGGCAGGCTGGTAAACTCCGCCGCGGCGCGCAGCAGATTGGTGAGCAGCAGGCGGCGGTCGCCAAAGCCGCGGGGGAGGCTGGCGGCGCGCGCCAGCGCGGCGATGTCGTCGCGGCTTAGATAAATGCCGCTGCAGACCGGCGTCGCCAGGAATCCGGCGATCTCGCGCAGCCCGGTCTCCGGGTCGTCCAGCGGCTGGGAACAGGTGGGCAGCCGGGGGACGGCGCGTGCTGCCGCCGCGGGCAGCGCAGCGCGGTGGGCCGTGACCAGGGCAAGCGTCACATCGGCCAGGGCGGCGTAGAAGGGGTCCGGCTGGCGCTGCAGCGCAGCGGCGAAGCAGGGCAGCCACCAGAGGAGATTCTCGTCCAGGAAGCGTTGCTGCAAGGTGCGCGCTTCCTCCGCGGCGCGGGGCTGACCATCTTCCAGCGCATCCGCCTCCGCGCCGCACAGATGCGCAAGCAGCCCCAGCTCGTGGCCGATGTGATCCGGTTCGCCCATGCTGAGGTCAGGCGCGTACCCGGCAGCCGCATAGAACTGGCGGATGGCCGCGCTCTCTGCGCCGCCAAGCAAGACGGCCGGGTCGAGGAAAATGCTCTGGTAGGGGAAGACATTGAAACCGAAGGTGGTCTGATAGGCGGCGGCGGCTTCGTCGGCGGCGTAGTGGGGCGGCAGCGCGGCGCGCAGTTCGGCGATGGTCGTCACCTGGGGCAGCAGATCAGGCGTCAGGCCGTGTAGAAAGAGCGCGCGCAGCAGTTCGTAGAGCCTGCTGTATGCAACTGCCACACGCTGAGCACCGTTCATCTGTTTCACCTTTGTGCCTGGACACTCATCCGCAGATTGCGCAGATTTTCGCAGATGGCAGATATCAAATCGGCTGCGCGGGCAGTTATCGTAGGTGCGGTTTGCAACCGCACGGACGAGTTTGGCGAGGGGCGCACCGATGGCGCGCTGTCCTTTGGGCGAGAAATGTGCGGTTGCAAACCGCACCTACGGGTATCCACAATCTCCCACCTGCCGGCCAAATGGCTGCGCGGGCAGTTTGTACGCGGCGGCCACCGGCTTGAGCGGGCGCTTGAGCCAGGCGGGGCGCCGCGTGCCGTCGGGGCTGACATCCACTGCGGAGCGGGTCAGCGCCAGCCACTCCCGGTAGACGGCCATCGAGCGCTGCGTGTCCACCCAGACATCGCCGTGGCGGTCGCCCGGCTCGGCCTTGCGCACGTTGGTCGCCTTCTGCAGCCAGCAGTGCGCGCCGCTGAGCGGGTCGGGGTGGACGGCGTGGGTGAGGTTCTGGTGCACGCCCACATCCTCCCACCAGATGCGGGAGGTGTCCGGGTCGAAGCTCGGCCAGGGACGCGCCCCGTGAAGGATGTTGAGGCGAAAATTGCCCTGGGCGTCCTCGTCCAACTTCGCCAGGCTCGACATGCCCGGATTGACGCCCACGTTCTCCTCCAGCCGCCAGCGCCCCAGGTGATGGCTCATGGCGATCACGCCCGGCTTGATGCCTTCCGTCACCCAGACCGTGTCGAC
>JAPKMV010000545.1 GCA_026645635.1 Caldilineaceae bacterium | reverse complement strand
CGGGTCGTTCGGGTAGACCGTCAGACCGTTCTGGAGATGGTGCACCACTTCGCCGATGCCGCCGACGCTGGAGGCAATGACGTTACAGTGGCAGGCCATCGCTTCCAGCGCGACAATGCCGAAGGGTTCGTAGAGGCTGGGGAAGATGGCGGCATCGACGGTGCTGTAGAGACAATCGCGCTGGGCATTGGTGACAAAATCAAGGAAAATCACCGACTGTTCGACGCCTAACTCGAAGGCGAGCGGCCACATGGCGGCCCCATTCTTGCCCGCGATCAACAGCCGGGTGTTGGGGTGTTCCGCCAGGATACGGGGCATCGCGCGCAGCAGCACCTGCAGCCCCTTCTCATGGACGATGCGCCCGACAAAGAGCAGCAGCCGTTCGCCGTTGGGCGCGTAGAGGCTGCGCAACGCATCCTTCTGTTCCGGCGGGCACTCTTCCAGCCCGTCCAGGTTCAGCCCGTTGACGATCACACTAATCTTGTCCGCCGGGGTGGCGAAGTAGTTGTGAATCTCCTGCTTCATAAACTGGCTGCACGCGATGACCTGCCACGCCTCGAAGCAGCTCTGCCATTCCATCCGGTCGATCTGGTGGCTCGCTTCATCGGGAATGTGACCGCGGTGCCGCCCGCGCTCGGTAGCGTGAATCGTGGTGACGAGCGGCGCTTTCCAGCGGTGTTTCAACTGCACGCCTGCCTTCGTCACCAGCCAGTCGTGCACATGAATCAGGTCGTAGGGGCGGCTTTCGCCGATAGGCATGGCCACATCGACCAGCACCTGGTTGCCGCTGATCACACTATTGACCAGATCGGCCGGATTGAGCGGGGGTGTTTCACCGCGGTAGACGGTGACATACTCGTTCAGTTGTTCGCTGGTGGGGCCACCGTTCATGCGGGTAGTGACAAGGTCGATGTGAATGGGGCCAAATGGAGTGTCCAGCCCGCCCAGCGCTGGTGCAAGCTCAGCTACATGCTTGCCCATGCCGCCGACTACATAGGGGGGAAATTCCCAAGTGAGCATCAGAACACGCATATTTGCACCTTTGGCAACTGACACATCAAGGCGCTGGTTGATAGGGCAAAGGTTCGCCGCTTGCGCCGAATGTGTACGCCTGTACACGCCATGTTGGTGACGGCAGCGCCGCATTTCCCTGATCGTCGATCTCCCGCAGGGCTGCCTGGGCAGCCCGATAGACCAGATAGGCGGAAGGTGTGGAAGGTGAGTGCGTTGCTGCCCACGCATTATAGTCGTCATCCACCCAAACGACCCAATAGACGCGCCGCCGCGTTTCAGCCCGTTCGATGAAAACCGGGTCGCCGCCAGCCGGCCCCAACCAGAACTCGACATCCGGCTGCTGCGCGCGCAGCGCGTTCAGATAAGCCGCGCCGCTGTCGGCCGCGCCCAGCCAGAGCACAGCTTCGCCGCCGGCAACCGTAGCCGGATCGTCGTGGACGCGCACCGGCATCCCAGCCACTGCCGCCCACTGCGCCGCCGTGTAGTCGGGCCAGCCTGGGGTCCAACCGGCCAGCACCAGCGTCTGCGCCCCGTGGCGTGCAGCCAACGCGCCAACCTCCTGCACCAGCGGCGTCGCCCACCCTGCGGCGTCCTGTCCTGCGCCGGGCAACGCAAATGGCGCAACGATGGGCGGCGCTGCTGCGCCCGGCAGATCGCTGACGGCAGCGGCCAGGGCCGGCGTCAGCGGGCCAATGATCACGCCAACATCCGTACTGGCGAGCATCTTCTCCAGCGCACGCCGCGCCTGGGCGGGGTCATCGCTGTCGTCGAGGGCCAGGGGCAGCACTCCCATGGCGCCGGGCTGGGTTGTGACGGTGGTTGCGTCGGCAATGGCCGCCCGCACCGCGGCCAGAGCTTCATAGCCGGTGCGGCGGTACAGCCCCTCGAAGGGTGCGATCAGGCCGATTTTCGTCGCCGGGCGCACGTCCATGCACCCAGCCAGGGTGAAGGCCAGCACAAGTGCGAGGAAGAAGAGGCGAGCGCCAGCCATCGGTCGATGGACGTGGCGCAATGGCCGTCCGGCGGAGGGCTGTACGTTACGAAGACTGCCGAATTCAGGCGGCCGACTGCGCAACGCTGACTGCGATGAGCGCGCTGATGACATGAGCGCTCGCCTCATTACGGATTATAACCGTAAATCTGTAGATTCTGTTGTTGCTCGGCGAATGTTTGCGCAAATATGTGGCGCCCATCTTCGCCGGTGGCCACGAAGAAACAGTAGCCTGTCTGCGCCGGGTCACGCGTGGCGCTGAGGGCGCTCATCCCAGGGTTGGCAATCGGACCCGGCGGCAGCCCCTGATTGAGATAGGTGTTGTAGGGGCTTTGTACGCCGGCGTATTCTTCGATGCTCTGCGGCTTCCACCACCAGTTGCCAGGGCCGCCGCGCGCATACTGCACCGTGGGGTCAGCCTGGAGATAAGGGCCGCCCACATCCGGGCACTTGTTGTTGAGCCGGTTGAGATAGACGCTGGCGATCAGCGGGCGCTCATCCGCCTGCACAGCCTCGCGTTCGACGATGCTGGCCAGGTTGACCAGGTCGCGACCGCTCAGCCCGCTGCTGCCGCCGACCAGCCCCTTGGCGCCGACGCGATCCTCAAAATTGTCGAGGAAGGGACGCAGCACCAGTTCGGGCGTGGCAGCCAGCACCGGGAAGCGGTAGGTGTCCGGGAAGAGGAAACCCTCCAGCGAGGCAGTCGCCGGCAGGTTTTGCAGAAAGTCGTAGTTGTCGAAGATCGACAGGCTGCGCGGGTTGCGCACCGCAGCCAGGAAGCGGTCGCCCTCGATCACGTTCGCCTCCGACAGCCGCTCGGCAATCTCCTCGGCGCGCATCCCCTCGGGGATCGTCACGAGGGTCTCCTCGAAGAGCGCATTTTGCAGCGACTCGGCGACTTCGGGCATGGTCATGGTCTCGGCGAGCATAAAATTGCCGGCCTCGATGTTGCGTTCCAACCCCGTTACCCGCAGATAGAGGTTGAACAGGTCGGCGTCGCCCACAAAGCCTTCCTGCTCCAGCCGCGCGGCGATGAAACGGGCTGGTTCGCCCGGCTGGATGCGGAACGGCCGCGGCAGCGGATTCACACCGACCGGTTGATACAGCTCGCTCTCGCGCAGACGCAGGCTCAGCGAAAGAAACTGTTGTTCGATGCTGTCCGGCGAGAGCGAGAACTGGTTGGCTGTCGGATCGATCAGCCCGGCCTCCTGGCGCGGCGCGGCCAGAATCTGCTCGCCCAGGTGCGCGCTGCTCACGGTCCATGCGCCGGCAATGACCAGCACAACCAACAGCAGGATGCCGGCGCGGGTCACCGCCCACACCCAGTTGTCGCCAAACACGTTGCGGCGCAACGGATGATTCACTTGTTCGTCGTACGCGCGACGCGCCAACAGGTCGCGCCGGCGGTTTTGCTCATGCATCACGGTTCACCAGGTCAACAACGGTCATGGCTCACAAGCCGTTCCACACCATGCCCACAATCAACAGTCTTTATCGGCGATAAGGAATCTCACGCGGA
>JAPKMV010000544.1 GCA_026645635.1 Caldilineaceae bacterium | reverse complement strand
GCGCACGGTCCAGGCCCGCACTTCTTTAGGGCCGGTCGTGAAGAAGGAGATCAGCCCCAGCGCGTGATAGCCCTTGTGGATCACCTGCTCCAGCCCTGTCTCCGTCACGCCCAATGCCGCAAGATACTCGTGGCGTTCGGCGTCAGAGAGGCCGGCCATGTCCTGCTCCAGCTTGGCACACAGCTTGACGAACTCGGCGTTGTGTTCGGCGGCAATGGCGCGCACCTCCGCCACATAGGCATTGTCCTCGGCCAGGTGGTCTTCGTCCACATTGGCCACGTAAATGACCTTCTTGCCGGTGAGAAAACGCATCTCCTTGTTGAGCGTCTGGAACGCGTCGCTCCCGGCTTCGGGGTAGGCCGCCACCGGGACACCACGCCCCAGTTGGTCTTGCAGCGCCAGCGCCACATCGTGCACCGCCACCAGCCGCTTATCTCCCTTCATCTCTCGCGCCAGCTTTTCGATCTTGCGTTCAAGCTGCTGCAAGTCGGCCAGCATCAACTCGGTGTTGATCACCTCGATGTCACTGCGCGGATCCGGGTGTGCGGACACATGCACCACGTTGTCGTCGTCGAAGCAGCGCACGATGTGGACAATGGCTGCGGTCTCGCGGATGTTGGCGAGAAACTGGTTGCCCAGCCCCTCACCCTGGCTGGCGCCCTTGACCAGGCCGGCGATGTCGATGAACTCGACGGTGGTGTGAATGGTCTTTTCGGGTTTGACCAGCGCGGCCAGCCGATCGACGCGCGTGTCGGGGACGGCCACCACCGCCTTATTTGGCTCGATGGTGGCAAACGGGTAGTTGGCGGCGAGCGCCAATTGTTCTTTTGTCAGTGCGTTGAACGCCGTGCTTTTGCCCACGTTGGGCAGGCCGACGATGCCGATGCCTAATGCCATGTACAGAGATCCTCCCTGCACTCAATTCTACCGCAGGCGAGTCAGATCGATGCAGATTGAAGAATGCCTAATGAGCGCCGCCGATTCTCTCAGAAGCTGTTTGTAAAGCTGCCTTTGACGCAAAGACGCGGAGTCGCAGAGGTTCGCAGAGAAGACATTCGGTGCGATGCTGCGGCAGTTTCTCTGCGTTTCTCTGCATCTCTGCGCCTCCGCGTTGAAGTGGGTGGCTTTACAAACAGACTCTCAGATCGACTGCTGTTGACGCCGATCTGCGCAGCCGATAAAATAAGCGGCATGTCAGCGACGCCGTCACTTACCTGCTACATCCTGGACACCGGCCACTGCCTGGCCCACGAGCACCATCTGATCGAGGGCGGCGCCCGCCAGGAAGTCGCCTGCCACTCGATCGTCGCCTTGATCCAGCACCCGGAGCACGGTTGGCTGCTGTGGGACGCCGGCTACGCGCCGCGCATGTTGGACGCCACCGCCCGTTTTCCCTACCGCCTCTACCGCTGGATCACACCGCTGCGCCTGCGCCCGGAACTGGCCGCGGCGGCGCAGTTGCCCCGCTTCGGGCTGACTGCCGCGGACATCGGCGCCGTGATCGTCTCCCACTTCCACGCCGACCACGAATCCGGTCTGTTGGATTTCCCGACCTCACGTTATGTCACGCTGCCCGAAGCCTACGCCAGCATCGCCAACCTGCGCGGGCTGGCAGCCCTGCGCCGCGGCCACCTGCCGGCGCTGCTCCCGGCGGATTTTGCCGCCCGCATGACTCTGCTCGACCGCTTCACCGGGCCGCCGCTGCCCGAACTCGGCCCCACCTGCGACTATTTCGGCGACGGCTCGCTGCTGCTGGTGCGGCTGCCCGGCCATGCCCGTGGGCAGATGGGTATGTTGGCGAACACGACACGCGGCGCGCTCTTCTTCGTGGCCGACAGTTGTTGGCTGGCGCGTTCGGTGCAGACGCGGCGGCCACCGGCGCGCATCACCCACTTCATCGCCGACGACCCCACGCAGGTGCAGCGCACCATCGACGGGTTGCACGCCTTCGCCCAGGCCCGCCCCGATGTGTTGATCGTACCCAGCCACTGCCCCGAAACCTTTCGCCGCGAAGTCGAACCCACGCCCGCGGCCTGATTGCCTACGATGACCAGCCTGATCACTGCCACCCGCTTTGCGCGCCACTTCCTGGCCGCGCACTGGCGCTGGCGCACCTTCGACGCCACGGCGCTGCACCGCTTCCAGGAGCAGCGCGCCCGCGCCGCCGTCGCCCACGCCTACGCCCACAGCCCTTTCTACCGCGACCACTGGGCCGGCCATGACCTGACCGGCTGGCGCACCTTGCCCACGGTGGACAAGGCGACGATGATGGCCAACTTCGACCGCTTCAACACCGTCGGCGTGACGCGCGCGGCGGCGCTGGACGCAGCGATGCTGGCTGAACGGAGCCGCGACTTCCGCCCCACGGTCGGCCCGTACACCGTGGGCCTGTCGTCCGGCACGTCCGGCCATCGCGGGGTCTTTCTGGTCAGCCCGGCGGAACAGGGCGCGTGGGCCGGGTTGATCCTGGCGCGGGCGCTGCACAGGCTGCGCCGCGGGGGCGTGCGCGTCGCCTTCTTCCTGCGCTCCTTCAGCAATCTCTACGCCCAGGCCAACGGCCGTCTGGTCAAGCTGCGCTACTTCGACCTGATGACGCCGATCCCGGTAGCCGTGGAACAATTGAATGCATTCCAGCCGCACATCGTCATCGGGCCGCCGTCGCTGCTCGGCCTGCTCGCCGACGCGCAGACAACCGGCGCACTCCACATGACCCCGGACCGGCTGATCAGCGTGGCCGAGGTGCTGGAGCCGCAGGACGAGTTGCGCTTGCAGACCACGTTTCAGGCGCCGGTGCACCAGATTTACCAGTGCACCGAAGGGCTGCTGGCGGTAAGCTGCGCCCACGGCGGCCTGCACATTCAGGAGGATGTCGTCGCGCTCCAGTTGGAGCCGCTGGACGCTGCGGGCGAATGGTGCACGCCCATCGTCACCGACTTCTGGCGGCGCACCCAGCCCATCATCCGCTACCGGCTCAACGATGTCGTGCGGCTGGCGCCGGCGCCCTGTCCCTGCGGTTCGCCCTTCCGGGTGCTGGCGACCATAGCCGGGCGCTGCGACGACCTCTGCTACTTTTTTGACGCCGAAGGGGCGCGGCAGCCGGTCTTTCCCGACACACTGCGCCGCGCCATTTTACTTGCCAGCGCGGCAATCATCGACTATGAAATCGTCCAGGAACGCGACGGGCAGTTGCAGATTTGTCTGCTCGCCGATGCATCGACGCCGTTCGACGCAGTGGCCGATGTCGTCGTCGAAACCGTTCAGAGCACGCTCGTGCGCTATGATCTTCAGCCAGCCACAGTAACAGTAGAACTGGGGCTGACGCCGCGGCCCGCCGACGCCAAACGCCGGCGCGTCCAGCGCATCCACGCGTGAGGGTATCCTGACAATGGCTCACGCGAAGACGCAAAGGCGCGAAGTGTTTTCATTGCGAATTGTGTCCCAAAGGGGTATGGACACTGTTTGAATCGGGGCAAGGTTGAAGCAGAGACGCAGCGGCGCAGAGGAGTTGCAGAGGAGTTGTAGAACTGGCTA
>JAPKMV010000543.1 GCA_026645635.1 Caldilineaceae bacterium | reverse complement strand
GATTGAGGACGATCCCTCCGCACCGACGCGCCTCATCACCGTGCGCGGCGTCGGCTACCGCTACGAAGTACAGAGGGGCGGGAGTTAGGGGGGGCGAGGGGCGAGGGGCGAGATGCACCCTCTCACCCACTCACCCACTCACCCACTCACCCGCGCCACAATCTCCGGCAGCCGCGCCAACACATAATCAACGTCGTCCGGCGTGGTGCTGCGCCCCAGGCTGAAGCGCAGCGCAGTACTGGCCAGCTCGGCGCTGAACCCCATGGCCGCCAGGACATGGCTGGGCTGGCGTGAGCCGCTGGCGCAGGCGCTGCCGCTGCTGGCTGCGATGCCCGCCAGGTCAAGGGCAATCAACGTCCCCTCGGCGTCGGCGCCGGGCAGCAGAAAACTGGCGTGATTGGGCAGCCGCGGCGTCCACGGCCCGGTGAGCACTGCACCGTCGATCCTTTCCAGCACCCCGCCGATCAAAACATCGCGCAGCACAGCCAGCCGCGCCATTTCCGACGCCCGCTCCGCCTCAGCCTGCGCCAACGCCGCGGCCATCCCCACCAGCAACGGGATATTTTCGGTGCCGGCGCGACGCCCCCCCTCGTGGCTGCCGCCGACCTGCGTCGGCCAGAAGGGCGTCCCGCTGCGGAGGTAGAGAAAACCAACCCCTTTCGGCCCATAAAACTTGTGCGCGCCGCCGCTGAGCGCATCCACCGGCAGCGTCGCGACGTCCAGCGGCAGCTTGCCCACCGCCTGCACGGCGTCGGTGTGAAAGGGCGCCAACACCCGGCGGCAGATCGCCCCGATCTCCGCAATCGGCTGGAGCGCGCCGACCTCATTGTTGGCATAGATCACGCTGACCAGCGCCACGTCGGCGCCGTCGCCCAGGGCTGCGGCCACATTGGCCACGTCGACCAGGCCGGCGCTGTCCACCGGCAGCAGCGTCAGGCGAAAACCGTCGCGGTCGCGCAGCGTCTCGGCGGCATTGAGCACGGCCTTGTGTTCCACCGGGGTGGTGATGATGCGGTCGGCGCCGGTCTGGGCGCGCCGCGCCAACGCCAGGCCGCGCAGCGCACTGTTGTCGCTCTCGGTGCCCCCGCTGGTGAAAATGATCTCGCCGGGCCGCGCCCCCAGGGCCTCGGCGACGGTGCGCCGCGCCTGCTGCAAGGCAACGCTGGCGCGGCGACCCGGCCCATGCAGGCTCGACGGGTTGCCGTAGATTTCGGTGAAGTAGGGCGCCATTGCGGCCAGCACGGCAGGATCCACCGGCGTCGTCGCGGCGTGGTCAAGATAGATGAGACGGGCAGCAGGCTGAGATGTCATGCAGAAATATCTCCAACGGACTATCTCCAAATTGCCGTCAGTTTGGCAAAGCGTTGACGGAACCGTTACAATGTGATTGCCTCACAATCTGTGGCGGCAGCGCTTTCTATTTTCTCACCAAAGCCCAAAGCGGGCTGTATAACCGGATACACAAATTGATATGAGGAGGTTCACTTGTTAACAGGCACCACATCGGTAGTCTTTGCACTACTCCTGAGCATTGTTGGGATTGGGTTTGTCGTCTGGCAAATGCGCCGCGTCCTTGCGGAAGACCAGGGCAACCAGACCATGCGCGAGATCGCAGGGGCGGTCCAGATCGGCGCGGCGGCGTTTTTGCGTCGTGAATACACCTATCTGGCCGGTTTTGTCGTGGTGGTCGCCCTGGTGATCGGCGCGTTTCTGAACTGGCAGACCGCAGTCGCCTTTATCGTCGGTGCGGCCATTTCGGCGAGCTGCGGCTATCTGGGCATGTATATCGCCGTCCGCGCCAACGTGCGCACTGCGGCGGCATCGGTGCGCAGCCTCAACGATGGGCTGCGCGTCGCCTTCTCTAGCGGTTCGGTCATGGGCATGGCCGTGGTGAGCTTTGGCTTGCTGGGGCTGTCGATCATGTACCTGCTCTTCAGCGGCAACATCGAGGAAGACATTGCCTATCTCGCCGGCTTCGGCTTTGGCGCCAGCAGCATCGCCCTCTTCGCCCGCGTGGGCGGCGGCATCTTCACCAAAGCGGCGGATGTGGGCGCGGATCTGGTTGGCAAGGTGGAAGCAGGCATTCCCGAAGATGACCCGCGCAACCCCGCGGTGATCGCCGACAACGTGGGCGACAACGTGGGCGACGTCGCCGGCATGGGCGCCGACCTCTTCGAGAGCTATGTCGGCTCGGTCATCGCCGCGGCGTCGTTGGGCGTCGTCATGGTGGGCGCATCGGCGGATGTGCTGGCCTATGTGGGGCTGCCCTTCCTCGTGGCCGGCGGCGGCATCATCGCTTCGCTCATCGGCTCGTTCCTGGTCCGAACCAAGGAGAATGCCACGCAGGAGGATCTGCTGGCGACGCTGCGCCGTTCGGTCTGGGCCTCCTCCGGCATTGTGCTGCTGCTGACCGCCCTGCTCGTCCTGCTGGCGGGCGTGCCGTTCTATTACTTCCTGGCGATCGTGGTTGGTCTCGTGGCCGGCAACATCATTGCCTACTTCACCGAGTACTACACCGCCTACACACAGAAGCCGACCCGCAGCATCGCCGATGCAGCCGAAACCGGCCCGGCCACGCTGATCATCCAGGGTCTGGCGGTGGGTATGAACAGCACGGCAGCACCCGTGATGACCGTTGCCGTCGCAATCCTGATGGCGATCTGGTTTGGCATCCAGGCAGACCCGAATGCCGGCATCACGGCCGGCCTCTATGCCGTGGCGCTGGCCGGCGTGGGCATGTTGAGCACCCTGGGCGTGACGCTGGCCACCGACGCCTACGGCCCGGTGGCGGACAACGCCGGCGGCATCGCTGAGATGAGCCACCTGCCGCCCGAAGTGCGGCAGCGCACCGACGCCCTGGACAGCCTGGGCAACACCACTGCAGCCACGGGCAAAGGTTTCGCCATCGGCTCTGCCGTGTTGACGGCGCTGGCGCTGATCGGCGCCTACATGCAAACGGCGGGGATGGAGGTGCTCGACGTGCTCCAGCCCACCGTGCTGCCCGGCATTCTCATCGGCGCCATGCTGCCCTTCCTCTTCTCGGCGCTGACCATGACCGCCGTCGGCAAGGCTGCGAAGGAAATCGTGCTCGAAGTGCGCCGCCAGTTCCGGGAAATCCCCGGTCTGATGGAAGGCACGGGCAAGCCCGACTACGCCACCTGCGTGGACATCAGCACCCGCAGCGCGCTGAGCGAGATGATCCTGCCCGGTGTGCTCGCCGTGCTGTCGCCGCTGTTGATCGGCTTCATTCTCGGCAGAGAAGCACTGGCTGGGATGTTGATCGGCGCCACGGCGGCCGGTTTCTTGCTGGCGGTGATGATGGCCAATGCCGGCGGCGCCTGGGACAATGCCAAGAAGTGGATCGAAACGGGCGAGATGGGCGGCAAGGGTTCCCCCGCGCACAAGGCCGCCGTCGTCGGCGACACCGTCGGCGACCCCTTCAAGGACACCAGCGGCCCGTCGCTCAACATCCTGATCAAGCTCATGTCGATCGTGAGCCTGGTCTTTGCCAGTGCCTTTGGCTCCGGGCTGAT
>JAPKMV010000542.1 GCA_026645635.1 Caldilineaceae bacterium | reverse complement strand
GCCACTGGTCAGGCGCTGCTGCCGGAACTGATCGCCACCGGCGTGACGGCCATATTCTGTTACAATGACATGGTTGCCGTGGGCGCGCTGCTTGCATGTCGTGAACTGGGCATTGCCGTGCCCGACCAGGTGAGCATTGTCGGTTACGACGATGTGGAGATCGCCCGCTATGTGGCGCCGCCGCTCACTACGATCCATCAACCCAAGCTGCGGCTGGGCGAAATTGCCATGCAGATGCTGCTCGACATCTTGGAGGGACGACCGGTGCAAAGTCAGGTGTTGCCGACGGAACTCATCGTGCGCGCCAGCACTGGCCCAGCCCCCCGGTGACCATACCGAGGGCAAATCCGTGCTTGACAAGCAGCAGGCGGTATGCTATTGTTATCGGCGTTATGCACACGTGTGCATAAGTTCACAAAGCTCTCCAAATCCAACGTCCGACTGCGCCGATGTGGCGCAATTTTGATAGGGTGTTTGCCATCATTTTCTGTCAATGCGCGCGGAGCCGCTGACTTCATTTTGAATCACGCGCGCCTTTGCGACCGATTCTACGGAGGTTTCTATGGCAACTTCTAGCCCATTGCTGCAAACCGTTTCGACCACGGCAACCGACTACTGGAATGATTCCTGTTCGGTCGAAGAGCTGACCTACGCCATCGGCCACGGCGCGGTCGGCGCCACGACCAACCCCAACATCGTCCTCAACGTCCTCAACAAGGAAATGCATCTTTGGGAGGATCGCATTCGCGGGATCATCTTCGAGAACCCCACCTGGTCCGAGGAAAATGTTGCCTGGAAGCTGATCGAGGAGATGGCCGTGCACGGCGCCGGCCTGCTGCAGCCAACCTTCGAGCGCCACGCCGGACTGAAGGGCCGCCTCTCGATCCAGACCAACCCGATGTACTACCGCAACTGCGAAGCCATCGTCGCGCAGGCGCGGCACTTCGCCAACCTGGCCCCCAACATGCAGGTGAAAATGCCCGTCACCCGCGCCGGCGTGGAGGCCATCGAGGAGTCCACCTTCCACGGCGTCAACGTCAACGCCACCGTCAGTTTTACCGTGCCCCAGGCGGTTGCAGTGGCCGAAGCCGTGGAACGCGGGCTGAATCGCCGCGCGGCCGAGGGCAAGGACAACGGCCACATGCGCCCCGTCTGCACGATCATGATCGGGCGCACCGACGACTGGATGAAGATGGCCGTCAAGCGCGATGGCATCGACATCGACCCAGCCTACCTGGACTGGGCGGGGATTGCTGTCTTCAAGCATGCCTATCAGATCTGGCAGGAGCGCGGCTACCGCGTGCGCCTGCTGGCCGCAGCCTACCGGCACCTGGGCCACTGGTCGGAGTTGATCGGCGGCGACATCGTGCTGACCATTCCCTACGACTGGCAGCTCAAGATCAACGCCTCGGACATTCCCGTGGTGGAGCGCATCCACAACCCGGTGGATCCCAAGATTGTCGAGACCCTTTATGCCAAGATCCCAGACTTCCGCCGCGCCTACGACGCCGACGGCATGGCGCCCATCGAATTCGACGGCTACGGCGCCACCGTGCGCACGCTGCGCGCCTTCATCGCCGCCGCCCACGATCTGATGGCCGTGGTGCGGGAGTTTATGCTGCCGAATCCGGATGTGAAGTAGAGAGATTGGAGACTGGAGATTAGGAGATTAGGAGATTGCGAGATTGGGATCCAATCGCCTAATCTCTTAATCTCCTAATCTCCAATCTCCCAATCTTTGAAAGGCGCCTACGATGCGACAATATACTGCGGAGAATCTCGTCATTCATCCTGGCAATGCCGCCGACCCGGAGGTCATCGTGGAGGTGACGCCGGCGAATGCGGGCTGGGATACGATCAACTTTCAGGCGCGGCGGTTGGCGGCGGGCAACGCGTGGTCGTTCCAGACCGGCGCCCATGAGCTGGCGCTGGTGATGCTGGGCGGCACGGCGGACATCACGTCGAGCCGCGGCGCGTGGCAGAACGTCGGCGCGCGGCCCCACGTCTTCGCCGGGCTGCCCTATGCGCTCTACCTGCCGCCCCACACCGATTTCACGGTGACGGCCAGCACGGACTGCGAATTTGCTGTGACGTGGGTGGCGTCGGCGGTGGATCACGCACCGGTGCTGGTGACGCCCGCCAACGTGCCCATCGAGATTCGTGGCGGCGACCACGCCACGCGCCAGATCAACCAGATCATGCCGCCGGGTTTCCCGTGCGCGCGGCTGGTGGTGGTGGAAGTCTACACGCCGGGCGGCAACTGGTCGAGCTACCCGCCCCACAAGCACGACGTGCATGTGGCGGACGCCGCCGGCAACATCGTGCAGGCCGACCTGGACGAGACCTATTACTACAAGATCGACCGGCCCGAAGGCTACGCCATCCAGCGCGTCTACACCGACGCGGACTCGCCGCTGCAGCAGGCGGGCTACCCCATCGACGCGGCCGTGATTGCCCGCAACGATGACGTGGTGCTGATCCCGGAGGGCTATCACCCGGTTTCCAGCCCGGTGGGCTACACGACCTATTACCTGAACGTGCTGGCCGGCAGCGCGCAGAGCCTGGCTGCCGTGGACGACCCGGCGTTTGCGTGGGTCAAGGGGACGTACCAGGGCGTTGACCCGCGCGTGCCGATCTATGCCGTGTAGAGCGACTTGCCAAGTCGCTCTGTAACCGTGAACACTGTCGTCACGCATTTGGACGAATTGATGCGAAGATTCGTGGCCAGATGAAACTCGGAATAGCACGCTGATGACGCGGATTGGGCGGATTTCCGCTGATCCAATCCGCGCCAATCCGCCCAATCCGCGTCATCCGCGTGCTATTTTCAATTCTCGATACGGTTACCGTGATCATTCGTCAAAATTCGTGCAATTCGTGACTGGAACTCAGCCTGACGGCAGGCATATCAAACGATTGCTTCCCAAACCGCTTCTCACACAAGGAGCTTGAACCAATGACAACTGCATCGACCGTGCGCCTGACCATGGCGCAAGCACTCATCCGGTTTCTCAAGAACCAGTATGTTGAACACGACGGCGTGGAGAACCCGTTCTTCGCCGGTGTCTTCGGCATCTTCGGCCACGGCTGTGTTGCCGGCGTGGGCGAGGCGCTGCTGAGCAACCCCGACTTCCGCTACTACCAGGTGCGCAACGAGCAGGGCGCCGTCCATGCCGCCACCGCCTACGCCAAGGTCAAGAACCGGCTGCAGACCTTCGCCTGCCTTTCCTCCATCGGGCCGGGCGCCACGAACATGATCACCGGCGCGGCCACGGCGACGATCAACCGGCTGCCGGTGCTGATTCTGCCCGGCGACATCTTCGCCCGCCGCAACGTGGCGCCGGTGCTCCAGCAGCTCGAATCCAACCAGAGCCAGGACTTTTCGGTCAACGACTGCTTCAAGCCGGTGAGCAAGTATTGGGATCGCATCAACCGCCCGGACCAATTGCTCACCGCGCTGCCGGAGGCGATGCGCGTACTCACCAGCCCCAGCGAGACGGGCGCGGTGACGATCTCGCTGCCCCAGGATGTGC
>JAPKMV010000541.1 GCA_026645635.1 Caldilineaceae bacterium | reverse complement strand
TGAGCGGCGGCCAGTAAGTCACCACCAGCAGTCGAGTAGTGGATGGCTCACATCTCCTGAGCTGTTCAGCGTAAAGTGAAGGGCGCCAGCGGTCTTGTGACTGCTGGCGCTTTTCTCTCAGTTCATTCCATCGCCCCCGGCGCATTTGTCAGAAACCCGTAAGCTCACAATGGAGGAGGCAACTACCCCATGCGTAAGTTCATTTCCGCCCTGCTTTGTGCGTTCTTGTTGACCAGCAGCCTGGTTGCGCCGGTGCTGGCGCAGGATTCCCCATTCGTGCCGCCAGTGATCTGCGGCGACCTGGACGCAGACGATTGCAGCCTCATGCAGGCGTCCTCCGCCGCCATGCAGGAGGTCACCTCGTATGCCTTCGACACCGAATACAACGTGCTCGTCACCGGCCTGCCGGACATGGATGTGGAGCGTGTCGATATTAGCATTCTCGCCAACGGCATGTTGCAGATCGACCCGGATGTCGTGGCAGCGATGCAGGAAGTAGCCGAAGTGACCATGTCCGGCGACGCCGACGCCACAGCAGCAGCGATGGCGGAACTGCCAGCCGTCGTACTCGACTTCTACAGTGGCATCGGCTTCGACGGCGAGATCTCTATCATCATGCCCGAAGATCTGGCCGCCTTGCTGTCCGAAGACTCAGAGGTGCCAATGCCGGCGGAGCTTTCCCTCACTTTCCGCATCGTGGACGGAATGTTCTATATGCGGATTGCAGACTTCAAAGAGTTTGCGCCCGACCTCGAAGAGATTCCAGCCGACTGGATCGGATTCGACCTGGTTGGCCTGATGGAACAGAGCATGGCGCAAGGCGACAGCGGCGAGTTCGATGTGGAAAGCATGACCTCGGGTATGGTCGGCACGGGGCTGGCCTATCAACTCATCGGCGCGATGGAGCCGTTTGTCACCGTGGAGCGCCTCGACGACGTCGAACTCGATGGGCAGTCGGGCGCGGTCTTCCACTCGTCAGTCGACATGGTGGAATTCTTCAGCAGCGATGCGTTCGCCGCGTTTGTGCGCGATAGTGCAGCCGCCATCGGCGCCGACGACGCGGAAACCACCGCGCAACTGGACGAAGGGCTGACCATGGCCGGTTTCCTGGCGCCGATGATTTTCGGCGGCATGGAGATCGACAACGAGATCACCATCGGTGTGGACGACTTCTACCTGTATGGGCAGGACTTCCTCTTCCGCTGGGATCTCAGCCAACTGCTCGGCTTTGCCGCCATGAGCGACCCCAGCATCGCCGAAGCCATCGGCGACGCCGATCCCGTGATTGAATTCACGCTGACGGCAGCATACGACCAGTTCGGCGCCGAGTTCGAGTTCGCCGCGCCCGACGACGTGCAGATCATCCCCCTGGACGAGATGTCGCCGGATGGGGCGGATGCAGTGTTTTGATAGAGATTGGAGACTGAGAGATTAGGAGATTAAGAGATTGGGAGATTAGCATCTCCAGTCTCTCAATCTCTCCAGTCTCTCAATCTCTCAATCTCTCCAATCTCTCAATCTCTCAATCTCTCAATCTCTCAATCTCTCAATCTCCCAATCTCTCCCTACGCATACGCCTCCATCGGCAGACACGCGCACACCAGATGCCGGTCGCCGTGGACGTTGTCGATGCGGGAAACGTAGGGCCAGAACTTGCGTTCGCGCACCCAGGCGGCCGGGAAGGCCGCCTGTTCGCGGCTGTAGGCGCGACCCCACTCGCCAGTGACGACCGCCGCCGTGTGCGGCGCGTTTTTCAGCGGATTGTCCACCGGGTCGAGGCGGCCATCGGCCACCGCCTGAATCTCCTCACGGATCAAGATCATCGCCTGGCAGAAACGCTCCAGTTCCGCCAGCGACTCGCTCTCGGTCGGCTCGATCATCAGCGTGCCGGGCACCGGGAACGACATCGTCGGCGCGTGGAAGCCGTAGTCCATCAGCCGCTTGGCGATGTCTTCCGCCTCGATGCCGAACTCCTTGAGCGGCCGCGTGTCGATGATACACTCGTGCGCAACGCGGCCATTGGCGCCCTTGTAGAGCACGGGATAGTGCGGCTCCAGCCGCCGCGCCACATAGTTGGCATTCAGAATCGCAATCTTGGTCGCATTGGTCAGCCCTTCGCCGCCCATCATGGCGATGTAGGCGTAGGAGATGGGCAGGATGCTGGCGCTGCCCCACGGTGCCGCGGAGACGCTCCCCACCGACGCCGGCCCGCCCACGCCCGCCACCACTGCGCTGCCCGGCAAGTAGGGCGCCAGGTGCTCGCGCACGCAGATCGGCCCCATGCCCGGCCCGCCGCCGCCGTGGGGAATGCAGAAGGTTTTGTGCAGGTTGAGGTGGCAGACATCCGCGCCGATGACGAAGGGGCTGGTCAGGCCGACCTGGGCGTTCATGTTGGCGCCGTCCATGTAGACCTGGCCACCATGCTCGTGGATGATGGCGCAGATGTCCACGATGCCCTCTTCGAAGACGCCGTGGGTGGAGGGGTAGGTGACCATCAGCGCGGCCAGGTTGGCGCTGTGCTGCGCGGCTTTGGCGCGCAGGTCGTCCAGGTCGACATTGCCGTTCTCGTCGCAGGCCACCACGATCACCTCCATGCCCGCCATGATGGCGCTGGCTGGGTTGGTGCCGTGGGCCGACGACGGAATCAGGCAGATGTGGCGATGATCGTCGCCCCGCGCGTGATGGTAGCCGCGGATTGTCAGCAGTCCGGCGTACTCGCCCTGGGAGCCGGCATTGGGCTGGAGCGAGACCGCGGCAAAGCCGGTGATCTCTGCCAGCCACTTCTCCAGGCGGGCAAAGAGCACCTGGTAGCCTTCCGTCTGGTCCGCCGGCGCAAAGGGGTGGATGCGCCCAAACTCCGGCCAGGTCACCGGGATCATCTCCGTGGTGGCGTTCAGCTTCATCGTGCAGGAGCCGAGGGAGATCATGGAGTGGGTCAGCGACAGGTCGCGGCTCTCCAGGCGGCGGATGTAGCGCAGCATCTCGTGCTCGATGTGGTAACTGTTGAAGACCGGGTGGGTCAGGTATGCGCTGGTGCGGGCCAGCGGCGCGGCATAGGCCAGGCTCACGCGGCCGGCCAACTCCTTCACGTCGGGCGCGCCGTCGCCGAAGATGCGCAGCAGCGCCTCGACTTCCTTCACCGTGGTTGGCTCGTCGCAGGCGATGCCCACCGCGCCGTCGGCATAGGCGCGCAGATTGATGTCGCGCGCGGTCGCCGCGTCCAGCAGTTCCGCCTGGCTGCGCGGCCCGCCGCTCACCTTGACCGTGTCGAAAATCGGGCCGGCGTTGACGGTGTAGCCCAGTTCGGCCAGCCGCGTGCGCAGGATCTCGGCCATGAGGTGGGTGCGTTCGGCGATGCGGCGCAGGCCGTCCGGCCCGTGGTAGACGGCGTACATCGACGCCATGACGGCCAGCAGCACCTGCGCGGTGCAGATGTTACTGGTGGCCTTCTCACGGCGGATGTGCTGCTCGCGGGTCTGCAAAGAGAGGCGCATGGCCGGGTTGCCCTGCGCGTCCACCGACACGCCGATGAGCCG
>JAPKMV010000540.1 GCA_026645635.1 Caldilineaceae bacterium | reverse complement strand
TTACGCCCCAGCAGGCGCGCCTGGCCGAGAACTATCCCGACCCCACGCTCTGGTACTACTACCGCGGCCCGGTCGAGCACATTGTGCTGCCGCCCGCGCCCAACAACGCCGCGGCCGCGGTGCAGCGGGTGAACGAGCTGGCCGACGCCGGTGTGCAGCGCATCGTTCTCCCGATCCAGCCCGCGGCGAACTGGGACGCCGACGGCCTGGCGCCAGCCGCGCTCGCCCAGCGCTTTGACCGCGTGGCGCAGAGCCAGGTCGGTAACTGGCCGGTGCAGGTCTACGCCCAGCCCGCCGGCGCGCTGACGCCGCTCACCGCAACTTTCACCAACGGGGTCGAACTGCGCGGCGCCGTGCTCGCGCCAGTGGAACTGGCGCCGGGCGGCTTGATCGCCCTGCATCTCGACTGGCGCGGGGATGGCGCCGCATTGACCGGCGGCGAAAAGGTCTTTGTCCACCTGCTCGACGGCGCCGGCGCGTTGGTCGCCCAGGACGACCGCACCCTGCAACTCACCGGCGGCGCAACCGGCAGCGGGCTGGCCGCCTATGGCCTGCGCTTGCCCGCGGAACTTGCGCCGGGCAGCTATCGTCTGATCACTGGTTTGTACGACCCCACTGCGCCCGACGCGCCGCGGATTCTTACGGCAAACGGGTCGGATGTGGTGGAGGTTGGTGTGGTTGATGTTGTTTTGGAGTAAAGAGGAGAGACTGGGAGATTAGGAGATTGAGAGATTAAGAGATTCTTTCCTGGCGGCGATCTCCCAACCGCCTAATCTCCTAATCGCACAATCTCCCAATCCCCCAATCGCTTTACCTGCATGAGATTTCCAGTCGTTACTCTATCTCTATCCCTCCTGGTTGTGACCCTGGCGCTGATTGCCGGGATCGGCGTGTGGCGGTGGCAGCAGGCGCCGGTGGCGGCGATGCCGTCCGCGCCGCCCGTGGAGCAGCCCGCGGTGACGATCGTGGCGCGCGTTGTTCCTCCGCCGACCGCGACGCCGCTGCCTACGGCCACGCCCGCTCCCACCGCCACGCCTGAGCCGACCGTTACGCCCGTGCCGCCGGCTCTGCCTGCATCGTGGCGTCTGACCGGTCTGCGCCACGAATGGCAGACCTGGAACAACTGCGGCCCGGCCACGCTGGCGACCTACCTCAGCTTCTACGGCAGTGAACTGGATCAGGCAGCCATCGGCGCGGTGCTGCGCCTTTCAGCCGACGACAAGAATGTCAGCCCGGAAGAATTGGCCGCCTACGCCGCAGGGCAGGGCTACAGCGCGCAGGTGCTGGTCAATGGTGACGACGCCCTGCTGCGCAACCTCCTGGCCGCCGGCATCCCGGTGCTGGTGGAAACCTGGCACGAGGACGCACCCAACGACGGCCTGGGCCACTACCGCCTGCTGGTCGGCTACGACGATGCCGCGCAGCACTGGATCGCCTACGATTCCTACGACCGGGCCGGGCTGATCGAAGGCGATGGCTACCAGGGCATCCGCCTGCCGTTCGACCGCTTTGCGCCGTGGTGGCAGGTCTTCAACCGCACCTTCCTGCTCGTCTATCCGCCCGACCGCGCGGCGACAGTCGATGCGCTGCTGGCGGCGTCGGGCGCGGCGCCCGCGACGATGTGGGCCGCAGCCGCGGCGCGCGCCCAGGCCGAGCTGACGCAGGAGCCGGGCAACGCCTTCGCCTGGTTCAACCTCGGCTCCAGCCTGGCCGCCCAGGGGGACTATGCCGGCGCCGCGCAGGCGTTCGACCAGGCGCGCGCCATCGGGCTGCCCTGGCGCATGTTGTGGTACCAGTTCCGCCCCTTCGAGGCGTACCTGGCGCAGGGGCGGGTGCAGGACGTGCTCGACCTGACCGCCAGCGTGCTCGCGCAGACCACGAGCATCGAGGAGATCCACTACTGGCGCGGGCGGGCATTGGCTGTTGCCGGCGACATGGCCGGCGCGCAGGCATCCTTCACCCAGGCCCTTGCGCTCAACCCGAACTTTGCGCCGGCGCGGGACGCGCTGGCACAGTAGACACCTGCCTGCCCGCGCGATTGACGATCCTCCCCGCGTCGGCTATGATCCACCATACCATGCTACAAACGGCTTATCTGCATGCGCAGAATCTCTATTTCTCCACCAACCGTGTGGTGCGCTGGCTAGTGCTGGGCGCGACGCTGCTGGCCGGGGTCGCGCTGATTGCGCTCTTCGTCGGCATCGCCGGCCCGTTGATCGCGCTGGCGGCGGCCGCGGCGCTGCTGGCCGCAGCACTGATCCTCAACGATACGCGCTGGGGCTACGCTGCGCTCTGTGGCGTGGTCTTCGTCCTGCCCTTTGCCAGCCTGCCTTTTTCGATTGGGTTCAAGCCAACTTTCCTCGATCTGGCGCTGGGTGCGCTCTTTTTTGTCTGGATCTTCAAGCTCGTCATCGGGAAGCAGCAGGAGTTTGTCGTCTCGCCTATCGGCTTGCTGGTGGCGCTCTTTGCGGTGATGGCGGTCTTCAGCTTTGCATTGGGCCTCACCCATTCGCCAGCCAGCAGTTTTTTGCTGCGCCGCTTCCTCGAAATTCTGTTGGGCGTCAGCCTCTATTTCGTGGCCGTCAACACCGTGCGCACCTACGCCGAACTGCGCTGGGTGACGCGCTGGGTGATGCTCGGCGGCTTTGCCGCCGCGCTGATCGCCATCGGCTTCTACGTCATCCCGCGCGAGTGGACCATCGCCGTGCTCGATCGGCTGGCGCGCTTCGACTATCCTGGCGGTGAGGGCGCGCTGCGCTTCATCGAAGATGATCCTGCGGGCACCATGCGCGCCATCGGCACGGCGGTCGATCCCAACGTGCTCGGCGGCATGATGATCCTGGCCAGCGCGCTGCTGCTGCCTCAGGTGGCAGCAAAGGAGACGGTATTCCCGCGTTGGATCGTGGTCGTGATGTTAGGGGCTGCCGTGGTGGCGCTCTATCTCACCTACAGCCGCTCGGCGCTGCTGGGGCTGGTGGCCGCGGGCGGGCTGCTGGCGGTGCTCAAATACCGGCGGCTGATCCCGCTGGCGCTGGTCGGCGGTGTGCTGCTGCTCTTCCTGCCGGTGACGCAGGAGTATGTCGCGCGCTTGCTCGAAGGCTTCGCCGGGCAGGACCTGGCCACGCAGATGCGTTTCGGCGAGTATAAAGACGCGCTGATCCTGATCGAACGCTATCCGATCTTCGGCGTCGGTTTCACCGGCACGCCCGACCTCGACATCTATCTGGGCGTGAGTATGCTCTATCTGATCGTGCCGCAAAACATGGGGCTGGTGGGGCTGGCGATCTTCCTGGCGACGTTCGCTGCCTTTTTTGTGTGGATGTTCCAGGCATGGCGCCGCTGCCGCCATCCCGGTGTCGAAGCGATTCTGCTGGGCTACACCGGCGCAGTGCTCGGTGCGCTGGTTAGCGGTATTTTCGACCACTACTGGTTCAACATGGCCTATCCCCACATGACGGTGCTGCTTTGGCTGTACATGGGGATGGCCGCCAGCGCCGCAGGCGTTGCGGCATTGGCGCAGGTGGATAGCCCCGGCAAGGCATA
>JAPKMV010000053.1 GCA_026645635.1 Caldilineaceae bacterium | reverse complement strand
TGTTGCCGGCGCCCTGGCAGATATTGACCAGGAATTCGAGATGGTCGTCCTCGCTGAGCACCAGCGAGTCGGGGTAGGCGTCCAGCCCGTGGAGATGATAGACCAGCGGCTGCTGCGTGGTCGGGCGATAGCCGGGGCCGATGGCCGGGTCGATGTTGTCCAGTTCGCGGCGCCAGCGGCAGAGTTCGGTGAGCGGCTGTTTGCCGGCGGCGGTCAGCGCATCTTCCACAAAGGTGTGCGGGCTGGTCGTGAGGAAAACCTTGATCGGCAGGTTGGCCAGCAGCGGGAGCAGATCATTGGCGCCGGCGCTGAAACGCGGATAGCCCAACACGTGGGCAAAATCCGAAACCGCCAGATCATCCACCTGGGCCTCGGCTTCGGCCAGCAGGTCTGCGCTGACGCCCTCTTCTTGCGCCAAATAGTAGATGTAATTCTTGACGAAGTTGAGGTAATTTGACTTGACGTCCTGTTCTTTCAGGTTGTTGGCCAGTTTGTAGAAGCGCACGACCTGCACCAGGCGGTCTTTGTCTGGCAGAGGGTAGGCCATGAACTCAGCCAGACGGGTGACCAGGCGCGGCTGGCCGCCAAGCACCAAGTCCGCAAGCGCGGCATCGCTGAGGATCGGCACGACGCGGCCGGCCCGGAGCCGCTCTACAAAGCTGAGTTGCAGTGGATTGACAGCCTGTGCGCCAGCTTGTTTGATGATTGGCATCTGGGGAGCGTCTCCGTCGTCAACCGGATAGCAGGTGCTGAACTTCGCGTCGGTCTGTATGCTATGGCAACATTGTAGCACCGGGAGGTATTCTATCCAAGCACCTGCCAGGCACTGGGTCTACTGCAGGTGGGTGCGCGACTCACGTCCCCAGGCGCCACCGGGCGCGCACAGGACGGCGCTCACACCGGTTGCAGCGCTTCCTGGACTTTTGCGCCCAGCGCGTTGAGTGAATAGGGCTTCTGCAAGAAGTGCACCCCAGCCTCCAGCACGCCCCGCTGGGCAATCAAGTCAGCCGGATAGCCTGAAACAAAGACCTGCCTGAGACCCGGTTGGCGCGCCGCCAGGCGATCGGCCAGGTCGCGCCCGTTCATTTCCGGCATGACAATGTCGGTTAGCAGCAGGTCGATGGTGTCACCACGCTCCGCCACCCGCCGCAGCGCTTCACCCGGCGTCGCTACCGCAATCACCCGAAAGCCCAACTGCTGCAATGCATCCTGCGCCATCTGTAGAACGGCCTCGTCATCTTCGACCAATAGAATCGTTTCGCCATGACCCTGAGCCAATGGCTTTGGCGGTTCAGCTTCCTGCGTAACGTCGGTTTCGACCTGGGAAGGAAGATAGATTGAAAAGGTCGTGCCCAGCCCCGGTTGACTCGATACATCGATCTGCCCGTGATTCTGCTGGACGATGCCTTCCACGGTCGCCAACCCCAGGCCAGTACCCTTGCCGACCTCTTTGGTAGTGAAGAAAGGGTCGAAGATCTGGGCAAGCGTCGCCTGATCCATGCCGCAGCCGGTGTCGCTCACGGTAATCCTCACGAAATTGCCAGGCGGCAGACCCCGCGCCGCGGTCATCACAGCCTCTGGCGCCGTCACGTTGTCAGTCGCAACGGTAATCTCGCCAATCCCGTCGATTGCATCGCGGGCATTGACGACGAGGTTTGCCAAGATCTGATTTACCTGCGCCGGATCCATTTTGACCGACCACAGCGCGGCGCCTGGGCGCCAGTTCAGGCGAATGTCCTCGCCGATAAGATTACGCAGCATCGGCAGCGTCCCTTCGATCACCGGGTTGAGGTCGAGCACGCGCGGGGAGATCGTCTGCTTACGCGCAAAGCCAAGCAATTGGCGCACCAGATCGGCAGAGCGCTGACCTGTGGCGTAGATGCTGGTCAGGCTGCGGTGCAGCGGTGTATCCGGGGCAGTCATTTGCAGCGCCATCTCGGTGCGCATCAAGATGACCGCAAGCAAGTTGTTGAAATCGTGGGCGATGCCGCCGGCCAGCCGGCCCACGGTTTCCATCTTTTGCGCCTGGGCAAATTGCGCCAGCAGTCGTTCATGTTCCGCTTCCGCCAGCTTGCGTTCGGTGATATCTTGGACGATGCCGGTCAACAGCAGCGGCGCCCCATCTTCACCCAAGACAAGTTCCCCCGCTTCCGCCCAGACGGTGCGCACCGTGCCGTCTGGCCAGACGACGCGGTATTCCAAGGCGCCTGACTGGCGATCCTGGGCTACGGCGCGGTTGGAGCGCTCGACAGCGGCGCGGTCGTCAGGATGGATCGCCTGCGCAACCACAGTCGCCAGGTCGCCCGTGAATGTCGCCTGGTCGATGCCAAAGATGCGGTACATTTCCTCCGACCACTCCAGCCGATTCGTGGGGATGTGCCACGCCCAGTTGCCCACCTGCGCCACGCGTTGGGCCTGGCGCAGGGCAGCTTCGCTTTTGCGCAACGCCCGCTCGCTGCGTTTGCGTTCGGTAATGTCGCGCGTGAACTCGGTCGCGCCGATGATTTCACCATCCACGTGGATCGGATGCATGGACAGCTCGAAATCCCGGATCTCGTCACCGACTGTGCTCGCAAATTCTTCTTTGTGTATGGCGCCAGCGTGCACCGCATCCAACACACTGTCCCAGTACTGCCGCGCGGCAGAGGGGAGGTAGTCCATCGTCCGCAGTCCTGGCGCCGCCTCGATGCCGAACATGGCGCGCACGAGCCGGGCGAAGCTGCTGTTGAAGATCACGAGGCGGCCAGCGAGATCACGCGAGGCGATCAGGTCATCGGTGTTTTCGACGAGCGCCTGAAGATTGGCCTCAGACCTCCGCAAAGCCGCCTCTGCCTGGCGCGACAGCGTGATATCTTGCACGTGGGAAATGAAATAGAGCGGGACGCCGTTCATGTCGCGCACCAGCGCACTGCTCACCCGCCCCCACACGGAATGGCCGTCACGATGCAGATAGATTTTCTCAAACTGATCAACATCCTGATGCGCCTGCACTGCCCGCTCGAGGAACTGCATCGTGGCCGCGCGATAATCAGGATGGGTGACATCACGAATGTTCACGCTCTCCAGCTCTGGCTGGCTGTAGCCCAGAAAACTGCACATGCGCTTGTTCACGCGCACGATGCGCCCATCCAGACCGATCAGGCACACACCGTCGTTTGCATTCTCGAAGGCCAGGCGGAACCGTTCTTCACTCGCACGCAGGATCGCTTCAGATTGTCTCTGTTCCGTGATATCACGGCCAAAGACGGTGACACCGACGATGTCACCCGCCTGATCCCGGATGGGGTTAAAATGGTATTCGATCCACCGCGGCGGCTCCACAAAATGGCGCTGTATCTGCACATTGAACCGCTCGCCAGCCAGCGCCCGGTCATAGTGTCGGCGCCAGTCAGAGCCTTGTTCGTCGGTGTGCCCCAGCACAAAAACCGATTCGCCGATATTGTACTCGCGGCCAAACGCAGCCTGGGTGTTGCGATGAAAGGTGGCATTGCCGGCCATCAGACAGTATTGACGGTCGACCGACCAGATGCTGCCATCGATGTTCTCAAAGAGCGCCAGCCGGCTGGCATGTTCGACGTTGAGCGCGGCCTCGGCCACTTTCCGATTGGCCAGTTCCTGCGCCAGCGCCTGAGTGCGCTGACCCACCAAGCGCCTGAGCGTATATCCCCACACAATTACCAGCACAAGGATTATGGCGGCTGCAATCAGGCTCCCTTGCAGCGCGACCAACAACATTTCATTCGACCGCTCCTGGTTTGCCTGTGGGTCAAAGACAAATGTCGCGCCATCCACCGCTCCGGTCACGACCCCCAGTTCGGCCAGAAGCTGGCTCATCTTTTCCCAGCGGTAGGGGTTGGTGTGGCCGACATCCACCACGGGATAGAGCGTCAATTGCCGGACAACCTCCGCCTGGAAGCGGTTGAAAGCAACCTCATCATCCACTTTGGCGGTGCGGTCGAAACGCGCGCTGATTTCGTCAGCAATTTCGGTGGGATGCTGTAGCGCGTACTCCCAGCCCCTGATGCTGGCGCGCACAAAGCGTGCGACGAGTTCCGGGTTCTTTGCGGCAAGCTGGCCGGTCGTAAAGATCGAATCGCCGTAAAAATTGATGCCGTAATCAGCAGGGGCAATCTCGCGCAGCGCCAGTCCTGCTTTGGCTGCCTCATACGGGACCGCAACCTGATACCCAGGCATCACCTGCACCTGATCGGTCAACAGGTGATCGACGCCGGACTGATGCGGATAGGGCGTCACCTGTCGGGGATCGATGCCCTCGCTGCGCAGCATCGCCTGGAGTTCGACGTCGATCAGATCATCAACCTGGCGGGCAACGCGCAGCGTCAACAGATCGGCGAGCGAAGTGAAAGGCGTCGTCTCCTTGAGGTAGAAGCGGGCGGCGCTTTGCTGAAAGATGGAGGCGGCCACCCGCAGGTCTGCGCCGTGGTCGCGCGCAATCAGAATATCCGCCGCGCCGATGCCAAAATCGGCCCTGCCGCCCGCAACCTCCTCAGTCGCAGACAGAATCTGCCTGTCGGGCAACAGGGCTGGACGGATCTCCACGTCCAACCCTTCCTCGGCGTAGAACCCCTGCCAGTCCGCCGCATAGTAGCCGGCAAACTGGAACTGATTGTCCCAGCGCAACTGCAAGATGACCTTTTGCCGCGGGCTTGGCGTGGGATCAACCGAGAGCGTCGGCGCCGGTTGGAGCAGCGCGAAAAACAACGCAAGTACGCCAAAGAAGAGCTTCACAGGATACTCCCATCTTCACATTGCTGGCGGGAGGGCTGGCCCACGGAAAGCTGCGTAGCTTGGCGCCAGAAATGACAGATCGGCGCAACCAGATTATAGCCCAATCCACCCCATTCTGAAAGGAGCCAGCGGATTTCACATTTTTACTTGACAAATCGATATTTGTCGATATAATGGCATTCATGCAAGTCGATCCCGTTCTCTTCGCCAAGGCCCTGGCCGACGAAACCCGCCAGGAGATCATGCGCCAGCTCTGCTGTGTGTGGCTCAACGTCAACGACCTGGTCGAGCGGCTGGACGGTCGCGTCAACCAGCCGACGGTCAGCCACCACCTGAAGAAGCTGGAAGAGGCTGGGCTGGTCGCGGTGCGCCAGGAAGGCCGCTACCGGTATTACTCGCTCAACCAGGAATTTTTGACCGTCTGCTGCGGCGCGCTGGTGACCAACTTTGCGCCAGATTACCGCACGAACGTGATTCCGGTTGATGCGATCAACGTGGGAAGAATAGACCGCGGATTTGACGGCTGAGGCGGATTTCCGCAGATGAAGTCGCTGGCTTTTCATCCGCGTAAATCCGCCAAATCCGCCCCATCCGCGGTCTATTGTAGCTTACATATCGACAATTATCGATTCAAGGAGATTTGATCATGGCTGAACTGACACTCATTCACGAAGCGGTGCAAGAACGCTACGGCGCCATTGCGCTGCAGGGCGGCAGTTGCTGCGGGCCGTCGGACTGCTGCGGCAACAGCGCCACGCCGAACGCAGAACTGCTCTACACCGCCGAGCTGCTCGACGGGCTGCCGATTGACGTGACCGGCCTCTCGCTCGGCTGCGGCGACCCGGTGACCATCGCCGCGCTGCGCGCCGGTGAGACGGTGGTGGACCTGGGCAGCGGCGGCGGCATCGACTGTTTCCTGGCCGCGCGCCAGGTGGGGGCGACGGGGCGCGTCATCGGCATCGACATGACGCCGGCGATGCTGGCGCAAGCCAACGCCAACAAACAGCGCATGGGCGTAACCAACGTCGAGTTTCGCCAGGGGCAGATCGAGGCGATGCCGGTGGCCGACGCCAGCGTGGACGTGGTGATGTCCAACTGTGTGGTGAACTTGTCGCCTGACAAGCGCGCCGTCTTTGGCGAGGCCTTCCGCGTGCTCAAGCCGGGCGGACGCATCGCCTTGAGCGACATCGTCAGCGAAGGCGACTTCAGCGACGAGCTGCGCGCCGACCTTTCCCGTTGGGCGGAATGCGTCACCGGCGCCATCGATGTTGACCTCTACACCGGTCTGATGCGCGAGGCCGGGTTCGTGGACGTTGCGGTGGCGGACAAGGTTTCCGCCGAGGAGATCGTGCCGCGCCAGGAAGGGATGCCCCGCGTTTGGAGTGCGCGCATCACAGGCGTGAAACCGACGTAGCCAGGCAAGCAATCACCACGCACGATCTCTCCACTTTTCGGCGCGTGTCAAAGGTGACGGTCACTTTCAGAAGTGACCGTCACCTTTCAAAGTGACCGTCACCTCTGACAACAGCACGCGAGTCGGTATAATGGGGCCATGAAACCTGCTGCCAATCATACCGACGTGAAACCGAAGCGCCGCGGTTGGCCCATCCTGGGCGGCGTCCTCCCCATCACCTGGGCGCAGGCGCCTGCGGAGATCGTCGCCGGCGTCACGCTCGCCGCGCTGGCCATCCCCGAAGTGATGGGCTACACCAAGATCGCCGGCATGCCGGTGGTCACCGGCCTGTACACCATGCTCATCCCGCTGGCGCTCTACGCCGTGCTGGGGTCGTCGCGCCACCTGGTCGTCGGCGCGGATTCGGCCACCGCGGCGATCATGGCGGCCGGGCTGGCGGGGCTGGCCGCGACCGCATCACCGCAGTACGTAGCGCTGGCCGGCGTGCTGGCCTTGATGACGGCCCTGCTCCTCGTCCTGGGGCGAGTGCTGCGCATCGGCTTCCTGGCCGACTTCCTGTCGCGCACAGTGTTGATCGGCTTCCTGTCCGGCGTCGGCATCCAGGTGGCGATTGGGCAATTGGCCGGGATGCTGGGCATTCCCAGCGACGGCGGCGGCCCGCTGGAGAAGGTGGCAACCGTCCTGCGGCAGATCGACCAGACCAATCTGATTGCGCTGGCCATCGCCCTGGGTGTGCTGGCGATCATTGTCGGGGGCAGGCGCATCAATCCCAAGCTCCCCGGCGCACTGCTGGCCGTGATCGCGGCGATCCTGGTGAGCTATGCCTTCGGCCTGGCAGCTCACGGCGTCGCCGTGGTGGGGACTGTGCCCGGAGGACTGCCGCAGGTCAGCCTGCCGGCGGTTGCGGCTATCGACTGGAACACGCTCCAGCAGTTGTTTGCAATTGCCCTGTCGATGTTCGTCGTCATCGTAGCCCAGAGCGCCGCCACAGCGCGCGCCTACGCCACCCGCTATCGCGAACGTTTCGATGAGAACACCGACCTGATCGGGCTGAGCGCGGCCAACATTGGCGCCGGGCTGACCGGAACCTTCGTGGTGAACGGCAGCCCGACCAAGACGCAGATGGTCGACAGCGCGGGCGGGCGCAGCCAGCTCGCTATGCTCGTCACCGCCGTGATCGTGCTCATCGTGCTGCTCTTTCTGACCGCGCCGCTCGCCTACCTGCCGGAGGCGGCGTTGTCCGCAGTCGTGTTTCTGATCGGTCTGGAACTTATCGACGTGCGAGGCATGCGCCGGGTGCTGATCGAGCGTCCTGTCGAATTCGGGATTGCGCTCTTTACGATGGCCATCGTGGTCTTCGTCGGCGTCGAACAGGGCATCCTCATGGCGATCATCCTGTCGCTGCTGGCGCACACCCGCCACGGCTATCAGCCCAGCAACAGCGTGCTGACCCTGCGGGATGGCCGGCTGCACGTGACGCCGGTGGCCGAGGCTGGTGAGGCGGCGCCCGGCATTGTCATCTACCGCTTCAATCACAGCATGTACTATGCCAACACCGAGCGTATGGCGGCGGAGGTGTCGGCCCTGGCCAGGCTGGGGCCTGACCGCCTGCGGTGGTTCTGCTGCGATCTGGTGGCCGTCGATGATGTCGACTTCTCGGCGGCGGCCACCTGGCGCGAACTGTATCGAGAATTGCACGAGCAGGCGATCCGGCTGGTCTTTTCGTCGGCCAGCGGCCACGTGCGCGCCCAGCTCGACGTTTCCGGCATCACGGCCCTGGTCGGGGCGGACGCGTATTACCCGGATCCGGCCGCCGCCTTGGACGCCTATCACACATGGGAGGAAGCACATGACCGCCCCGTTTAACCCGCAGGGATTTGTCCCGATTCTCCGCAACTTCGTCAGCCACCCATTGCTCTTTGCCAGCGTGAGCGGCGCGCACCTCTACGGTTTCGATTCGCCGGACAGCGACGTCGATCTGCGCGGCTGCCACATCCTGCCGGTGGCGGATTTCATTGGGCTGGACGAGCCGCGGCTGACGCTCGACCGCATGGCCGTGGTTGATGGCATCGAGGTCGATCTGGTGAGCCACGACCTCAAGAAGTACGTCACCTTGCTGATCCGCCAGAACGGCAACTACCTGGAACAACTCTTCTCGCCGCTGATGGTGATCGATACACCGCAGGCTGAAGAGCTGCGTCACCTGGTGCGCCAGGGCAACATTGCCCGCCACGTCTATCACGCCTATGCTGCCTATGCCAAAGGCAAGCATCAGGAGTGGCGCGCTGATGCGATCAACGGTGAAGGTCGCCTCAAACCGCTGCTTTACGCTTACCGCGTCGCCCTGACCGGCATCCATCTGCTGCGCACCGGTGAGGTCAACGCCAGCCTGGCCGACCTGGCGCCCAACTATGGCTACGGCCACCTGCTCGACCTGATCGCCGCCAAGAGCGCTGAGCGCATTGCCGTACCGCTGCCTGTGGACGAACACGATCATGCGCTCAGCGCGTTGCAAGCGGATCTGCGCGCAGCATACGAAACCAGTCCGCTGCCGGACGAGCCGCAGAATCGCGCCGCGCTCAACGATTTCGTGGTGCGCGTGCGGCTGGAACTGGGGGCGCCATGACCTGGGTCGAACGCCACACCATTCTCAAGGTGATCTGGGGCAGCCAGGCCTTCGGCACGGCCGGCCCGCAGAGCGACATCGATATCCGCGGGGTCTGCATCCCGCCGGCGCGCTTTCTCATCGGGCTGAGCCACTTCGACCAATATGAGGACGCCGCGACGGACACCGTCATCTACAGCCTGGCCAAGTTCGTCACACTGGCGCTGGCGAACAACCCCAACATGCTCGACATCCTGTGGGCCGACCCGCAGCATGTGCTCCACGCCGACGCCTATGGGCAGGCGCTGCAGGCGGCGCGCGGCCAGTTCCTCTCGCGGCGGGTGGCCAAGACCTACGCCGGCTATGCCGACGACCAGATGAAGCGCATGGAAACGCACTACCGCTGGCTGCACCATCCGCCGGATCAGCAGCCCGCTCCCCACGAATTTGGCGCGGAACGCCACCCCAAAGGCGGCTATCGTTTCCCCAACACGCACCAGGAGCGCGCCTATCGCGCCGCGCTGACGCACTGGCAGAATTACGTCAACTGGCGCGCCAACCGCAACCCGGAGCGGTCGGCGCTGGAAGCACGCTACGGCTACGACACCAAACACGCTGCGCATCTGCTGCGCCTCTATCGCATGGGCATCGAGATTCTGCGTGAGCATGTGGTGCGCGTCCTCCGCCCCGATGCAGCGTGGCTGCGGGAAGTGCGGGAAGGGCGCTACACCTATCCCGAACTGATGGCGCTGGTGGCCGACCTGCGCGCCGAACTGGCGCGCGCCGAGACGGCGAGCACCTTGCCCGCGGAGCCGGACAGCGCCGCCATCGAGGCGCTGGTGATTGAACTGCACCGCCGTGCGTTGGGAGATGCGCGGTTTGGCGGATAGCAACGATGCGCGTCTTTTGCACGGGGGCACGGGCTTGATTGGCCAGCCCTTGACCCAGTCTGGACTACATCGCCCGCGGGGGGCGGACTACATAACGATGTGGGGTGCAGCCGCCGCGGTCGCGGTAGACTGACGGTGCGTCAACCGTGCGCCACCTGGGCGCCAACCATGTGACAAGGAGAAGAAACCGTGAAACCGTTGACCGCCCTGAACTGGCTCATACCGCCCATTTTCGTGCTGGCGTTGATCGCCGCGCTCGCCGGCTTGTGGCCGGGTGACGGCCAACCCTACCCGTTGACCAGCTTCCGCGGCGAGGAAGTCACGATCAACGCCACCGGCCTCTACTTTTGGGACACCGTCAGTTCCGCCGCGCAGATGCAGGCCAACGATCTCGTCACGCTGGCGCTGGGGCTGCCGCTGCTGGCCGTGGCTTTCTGGCTGACGCGGCGCGGGTCGCTGCGCGGGCGGCTGCTGCTGGCGGGCACGCTGGGCTTCTTCCTCTATACCTACATGTCCATGTGCTTTGGTACGGCCTACAACCCGCTTTTCCTGGTCTATGTGGCGATCTGGGGCCTCAGCTTCTATGCGTTCATCCTGGCGCTGATGTCCTTTGACCTGGCCACCCTGCCGCAGCACTTCAGCGACCGCCTGCCCCGCCGTTGGATCGCGGGGCTGCTCTTCTTTGTCGGCGCGTTTCTGCTGTTGGCCTGGCTCGGGCGCATCATCTCCACGGTTTCCCCTGCGGCCATTCCGCCGCTGGACAATGTCACCTCCATGTTCATCCAGGCGATGGATCTGGTGCTGGTCGTCCCGCTCTGCGGGCTGGCCGGCGTGCTGCTGCTGCGGCGCAGCGCGTGGGGCTATCTGCTGGCGGCGGTGGCGCTGCTGAAGTTCCTGACAGTGGGCACGGCGGTGGCGCTGATGGCGCTCAACATGGCGAGGATCGGCGCACCGGTGACGGTGATTGAACTGGCCGTCTTCCCCACAATCGCAGTGCTCAACCTGGTGATGGTCGTGGCGTTGCTCAAGCACATGAAATGAGCGCCGGCGTATATGCCAAAACCGGAGAAATTGTTTGCAAAGAGACAAGCCTGACGCAGAGACGCAGCGGCGCAGAGGTTCGCAGAGGAGTTGAAGCGCTGGCTACTTTGTCGGCAATAGGTTTTGGGGCACGCAAAGGCGCAAAGCGTTTTTCTCCTGGCGTCTTTGCGCCATTGCGTGAGATTCCTTATCACCGATTTTGTCGGCAATGGCTTTTTGGCACGCGAAGACGCAAAGGCGCAAAGCATTCTTCTCCTGGCGTCTTTGCGTGAGATTCCTTATCACCGATAGAGTCCTGGTATGACAATCCGGCGCGCAGCATGACAATCCGGCCGGTGCACATGGCTGAATCAGCGCGGCTCCGCCCAATTCGCGTCATCCGCGTTCTATTCCAAACCCCATTTCACACAATTTACATATTTTACACTTTTCCCTATTGACAAGCACATTTTTGTGTGTTATTTTGTGTACATTGTTGGTTTGTGCGTGTGCCGACAACAACCCGGACGGGGCGGCGGTGGTGTCCCAACCGCCGCGCCCGCCGGGACGCATGACACGTACAATGCATGACATCGGGCAAGAGAGGAGGTAGAGACCATGAAACTTGCCGAAGCGCTCATCGAGCGCGCAAACCTGCAGCGGCGCCTGGACGCGCTCAAGGAGCGGATGACCGCCAGCGCCCGCGTCGTCGAGGGCGACACCCCCGCCGAGGACGCCATGGCGTTGCTG
>JAPKMV010000539.1 GCA_026645635.1 Caldilineaceae bacterium | reverse complement strand
GGCTGAACGGCACCGCCGGCATGAGCAGCCGCATCATCGCCTGTGAGAACCTCACCAAGTTCATGGCCATGAACCCACTGGCCGACCCCACGCGCATCGTGGAGATCGGGGCCGCCTTCTTCGACAGCCTCAACCTCGATCCCGCGGAAGGCGACGTGCTCGGCATCGGCGACGACCACTGGACCGGCTGGCAGGGCAACCCCATCGCCTGGGGCGCCGACCCACCCAGCAACGCACGCCACAAGAAGGACGGCGAAACCTACGAGAAAGAGCGCTGGGGCGACACAGGAAGGGGTGGCGGCTTCACGACGCCCACAGACGGCAAGATCATCCGCTTCATCTATGAAGAAAGTGCGAGCCTGCCCAGCATGTTCCACCTGGTGGACTACGACACGGTGGGCTACGTCGAGGACGTCAACCCCTGGGCGCTCATCCAACTGCCGAGCATGGGGCTGCGCCTCAACCTGGCGATGGACGCCAGTCAGACCGGGGTGATCTACCTCACGGACGGAACCAGCCCGACGACCAACGGCCTGCCGGCCAGCGGCACGATCCAAATCGGCTTCGAGCAGATGACCTACACCGACAAGACTGCAACGAGCCTGAACATCACGGCGCGTGGAGTGAACGACACCACCCCCGCCGTGCACGAGGCCGGCGACCAGGTCCTGATCTACGAAGACGGCCAGGCCACCAACGCATTCCGTCTCGCCCACCTCACCATCTGGCGGCCTGCAAGCAGCAACGCGCCCAAAAATGTAAGTGTCCGCTTCGCCAACAGCATCGTCATGCCACGGATGCCCAGCTACGACGACGAAAACCCAGGCAGTGAGTGGTGGCGGGACTATCACACCTACGTCGCCGCCACCGACCTGACCGGGCATCAAATGACCTGGTGGGCGCCGACGCGCGCCAACTGGCTGCTGCTGCAGATCAACGAGATGCAGACGCAGCCGGCCCGTCCCCGCTTGAACCGCATCTCTGTGACCATCGACACCAGCACCTTCGACCCGGATCAGTGGCTGCCCGAAGGCACGACCATCGGCGAAGCCTACGAACACATCTTCGGGATGTTGGGCATCCCTGACGCAGCCGTGACCGACTACACCAGCAACGACGAGCCGTTTGAACTGCTGACCGGGGAGAAACCGGCCTGGCCGACGCTGGTGGACATGGCCGACTACACCAACACCTTGATTGCCATCGACTACCTGAACAACATCGTGCTGCTCGACAACCTGATGTGGGACACCGCCGTCGTCAGCGGCGGCGAGACCACCTTCGACCGCAGCACCGCCAGCCGCGTGACCCTGATTCAGGAGCGGCCCGGCGCGGTCAAGCAGGTCAAGATGGACTGGGTGAACACCGACGGCAGCGCCGGCGGAACCATCGTCTACCCAGATCCCCCCGACGCCCTGGGCGACTACGCCACCCTCAAATCCTCCATCTACCCCTCGGCCGAACTGGCCATGGCCAGCCTGCAGCGCAGATTCACCGTGCTGCGCTACCCCGCCACCATCGCCGTCCAGACAGCCGTCGGCGACCCCACCCTGCACACAGGGCTGTTTTATGGCCTCGACTGGACGTTCCACGACGGCAGTCGCGCCGTACGCACCGGCTTCGCGCAGTCGGTCGACCATTTGCTGGAGAACACCAACTGGCAGACAGCCGTGCGGCTGATCGCCCTACGCGCCGCCGAGTATTGAGCCGCGCGCAGAAACGCCCCTCGCAATTCGCCCCTCGCAACTCGCCCCTCGCAACTCGCCCCTCGCAACTCGCCCCTCGCAAGAATAAGAAGACATGCCGAACATCATTGATGTGGTTGCGTCACGCATAAGCAGAGATCTGACCCGCCAGAAACTGACGCGCACCTTCCGCGAGCGCCAGACGACGGTCAAGGGCCTGGTGTTGGGCAAGCAGTTGGCCATGATCCACGGCACGCCCACCACCACGGCCGTGGACGACGACACCCTGACGCAGACCGTCGTCGAGTTCAGCAACATCGGCCGGCCGTCGATGGCGGTGTGGGCGACCGGCAGCGGGGGCAGCGTGCAGACGGCCGGCGCGGTCAGCACCGGCGTCAGCAATCCCTACGTGCCGACGACGCGCCGCATCAACACGGTCTTGCCGATTCAAGGCGGCGGCGACCTGGGGTCCGGCGACCTGACTCTTTCCCTGGCTGAGCACAGCGTCTCTGCCGACGCGCTCGCCGCCGTCATCACGACCAGTGACACGATTGACAGCGCCATCGTCGATGACATGCTGCAGTTCAACGTCAAGCCGGGCACGGTGGACGCCGACACGGTGGACGGCTATCACGCCACCGAGATCATCGCCGCCGTCAACGGTTCATGGCCCAACGGCATCAACACCGGCGACTTTCTGCGTTGGGATGCAATGGCGGAATCGTGGGGCGCAGATCCCGAACCCGTCGCCCTGGCCGGCATCGTACTGACGCCGCTGGCCGCCCCAATGAGCAGCCCGGGGCCTGGTTCCACCTACTTCGATGCCACCACCGGGCACATTCAGGTCTACACGGACGCATAGCCATGCCAATCAGCATTGTCGCCGAACTGACACCCAGTCTGATGCAGCCAATCACCGACCTGCAGCCGGGCGATCTCCTCCTGGTCTGCCTGGGCGGTGACGAAGCGCCAGGAATGCCGCAGGACATCCTCAACCTCGGCACATCCTACACCGCAGTGACGCCGCCGCCGCTCACCCTCATGGATCACCCCTCCGAAGGCAGCACCGAGTATCCGCACCACTGGCAGCCCTACGTGATGTGGGCGGCCTACACCGACACCGACTGGGAAACGAAATACAGCTACGTCTGCGCCTGGATGGTGACCGGCTTCACAGGCGGAAACCGCTCGATCTCCATCGACTACGATGGCGAGCTGCTGTGGGGGCGCGTACTCCGCGGCGTCAGTCCCACGGTGTGGGGACACGGGCATGTGCGCGCCGTCGAGGTCTCCCAGAACACCGACGGCTTCATCGTCTACAGCGACTTTCCGCACACGGTCAACATCGACACCGACGATGCGCTCGTGCTGCACGTCATGTACCCGCAGACGGAATATGACCCCACGATTGCGCCGACCGGTCAGCCGTCCGACTACGGGACGATGGTCTACAGCCTGAACAAGGGGGAGATCGCTTCTCCCACGCTCTATTTCCTGCGCACCATCCCTGACGAAGCCACCAGCTTCACCATGTCGCAGCCCACCATCATCGAGGGCGACTGGCGTTTCTTTCCGAGTGCGGTCGAGGTCTGGTACATCATCTTCTATGGCGGCGCGGGCGAGCCGCCGCCCCCACCCGACGAGGACGGCGAGGGCGCCAGCCGCATCACGCAGATCGGCGCACTGGTTGGCGCGCGGCAAGACATCGGCAGCACCGGTGAGGAAGGCGAGGACGGCGCAGCGGCCAGCCGCATCACGCAGATCGGCGCGCTCGTGGCCGCGCTGGCGCCGGCCGGCAGCACCGGCGCGGAGGGCGAGGACGGCGACGCCGCCAGCCGCATCACGCAGGTGGGTGCGCTGGT
>JAPKMV010000538.1 GCA_026645635.1 Caldilineaceae bacterium | reverse complement strand
CCACTCTGGGGCGAACGGGCTTTGTCACCGTCTTCTTGCGCAATGTGATGGGTCTTGATGTCTACGGCGCCGGTTTTAACCTCTACAGCTTCCTCGGCTTGAGTTTGACGTACATGTATTTCCAGTTCCCGCTCATGCTGCTGATCATGGTGCCGGCCATCGAGGGTCTCAAGCGGGAGTGGCGCGAGGCTGCGGAGAACCTGGGCGCCAGCGGCTGGCAATACTGGTCGCGCGTGGGGCTGCCGATCCTGCTGCCGTCGCTGCTGGGGACGATCCTGCTGCTCTTTGGCAACGCCTTCGGCGCCTACGCCACGGCCTACGCGCTCACCGGCGGGCAGTTGCCGATCATCACGATCCAGATCGGCGCACAGATGCGCGGAGATGTGCTGCGCAACCCGAACCTGGGCTACGCCATGGCGCTGGGCATGGTAGTGGTGATGGCCGTCACCATTGTGGGCTACACCTGGCTGCAACGCCTTTCGGAACGGTGGCTGAAATGAAACGACAAGTCAGTTGGCTGGCGTGGATATTTTACATCATCGGCGCGCTCTATTTCATCGTGCCGCTTTTTGGGACAGCGGTCTTCTCGCTGCAGAAACGCCGCGGCGAATACAGCTTTGCCGCCTACACCGATGCCTTTGCCGACCCCCGTTTCCTGGAGACCTTTCTCTTTTCCAACGTCATGGCAGTCTTCACTATCCTGGCCAGCCTGGTGCTGATCGTCCCCACCGCCTTCTGGGTGCATCTGCGTATGCCCAAATGGCGCTCGGTGGTGGAGTTTGTCACATTGATGCCCTTCGTGATCCCGGCCATCGTGTTGGTGTTTGGCTTCATCAAACTCTACAGCAAGCCGGTGACGCTCTTTGGCATCACGGTCTTCCCGTCGCTCACGACATCCAACCTGAGCACCAACGTGCTGCTTGTCTTTGGCTACACGGTGCTGGCGCTGCCCTACATGTACCGGGCAGTGGACAACGGGCTGCGCGCCATGGATGTCACGAGCCTGACCGAAGCCGCGCAGAGCCTGGGCGCCGGCTGGTTCACCATTCTCTGGCGCGTGATCATGCCCAACCTGCGTTCCGCGCTGCTGAGCGGCGCACTCTTGACCTTCGCCATCGTCGTCGGCGAGTTGACCATCGCCTCATTCCTGGCGCGACCGGCCTTCGGCCCCTACCTGGCCCTCTTGGGCAACCATCGCGCCTATGAACCCGCCGCGCTGACTATCGTCACCTTTGCCCTCACCTGGGTTGCCATGGGGCTGATCGATCTGGTGACGCGCGGTTCGCGCAGCAGCACAGTTGCTGGAGCAAGGTAGCATCCCTATGGCATTCCTGGAACTAACCAACGTCCGCAAAGTTTTCCCTAACGCCACGGCTGCCGCAGTGGAGGATTTCAACCTGGCGGTGCAACCGGGCGAATTTGTCTCCTTTCTCGGTCCCAGCGGCTGCGGCAAGACGACGACGCTGCGCATGGTGGCCGGCTTCGAATTTCCCACGTCGGGTCGCATCACCATGGACGGCAAGGATATCACCGGCGTGCGCCCCAACCAGCGCAACATCGGCATGGTCTTCCAGTCCTACGCGCTCTTCCCCAACATGACCGTGGCCGACAACATCGGCTTTGGCCTGTCGGTGGCGCGCGCACCCAAGACGGAGATCAAGCAGCGGGTGGCGGAGATGCTGGCGCTGATCAAACTGGAGCAGTTGGGTGGGCGCTACCCGTATCAACTTTCCGGCGGGCAGCAGCAGCGCGTGGCTCTGGCCCGCGCCCTCTCTATCCGCCCGCAACTGCTCCTGCTCGACGAGCCGCTCTCCGCGCTGGACGCCAAGATCCGCGTTTCCCTGCGCAACGAGATCCGCGCCATCCAGCGCCAGTTGGGGATCACCACCATCTACGTCACCCACGATCAGGAGGAGGCGCTCTCGCTCTCCGACCGCGTGGTGGTAATGAACCAGGGCGTGGTCGAACAGGTAGGCCCCCCCTTCGAGATCTACAACTTCCCCAAGACCGGCTTTGTGGCGCAGTTCGTCGGCACGCTCAACGCCATCACAGCGACGGTGCAAGAGCCAGCCACCGGTTTGCTGAACTTCAGCGGGCAGACCATTTACGCCGCGCAGCCGCTGACAAACCACCGCGCAGGCGATACGGTCAAGATGGCGCTGCGCCCGGAGATGATCGCGCCGGAGTCCACCGGCGAACCGGATGAGAACCGGCTGACCGGCGTAGTGGAGAACGTGGCTTTCCTCGGCGCAGTGGTGCGCATCCACGTGCGCGTCGGCGATTCGCTGCTGCTGGTGGATGAGTTCAACAACCCGCACCTGGCCGTGCCGGCCATCGGCGATGCGATCACGCTCTATTTCCGCCGCGAGAACGGCCTGCTGCTCGACGCGTAGCGATGCGGCCTGACCTGGAGCGCGCGCTTGCCCGCATCGTCGCCACACCGGGCGCTGAGTTGACCGGGCTGGCGGTCGCGGTAGTGGTGGAGGGCGCCATCGCCTACGAGGGTTATTTCGGCCACCGCCGCATCGACTCTGCCGATCCTGCCCGCAGCCTGCCCGTCACCCCGGCGACCCGCTTCCGCGTGGCGTCGATCAGCAAGACGACGGTCGCGCTGGGGGTGATGCGCCTGGTGGAACAGGGTCGCCTCGACCTGGATGCCGACGTGAGCGGCTACCTGGGCTTCATCCTGCGCAACCCGCACTATCCCGGCCATGCCATCACCCCGCGCATGTTGCTCACCCACACCTCCTCCCTGCGCGACGGTGAAGTCTACGCCTTCCCGCTCGGCGCGGCGCTGGCCGACGCCTTCCGCCCCGGCAACAGCTATTGGGAAGATGGCGCGCACTTGGCCGCACCGCAGCCCGGCCTCGACCTGAAGCCGGGGCGCTACTTCACCTACTGCAACCTGGGCTATGGCGTGCTGGGCACGTTGGTCGAGTGTGTCAGCGGTGAGCGTTTCGACCGCTACATGGCGCGCCATGTGCTGGAACCGTTGGGGCTGCGCGCCACCTTCGATGTGCGCAGCTTTTCCCTCGCTGACGTGGACAACCTGGCCACGCTCTACCGCAAGCAGCGCAACGGTGTGTGGGACGCCGCCGCTCCCTGGTGCGCGCAGGTGGACGACTACGGCGGGCAGCCGCCGCACCCGCTGCCGGGGCTGGACGACTACGTGATCGGGACCAACGGCACGCTTTTCTCGCCTGCAGGCGGGCTGCGCGCTTCGGCGCGGGAACTGGCGCAGCTCATGCAGTGCTTCCTCGCGGGTGCCCGCGGCGAAGACACACCGGTGGTGTCGTCCGCCACGCTCCGGGCGATGCTCACCGAGCAGTGGCGTTACGCCGCCGCGGCCAACAACGGCGAACCCTACGGCGGGCTGATGCGCGCCTTCGGCCTCGGGCTGCATCACTTCACCGGCAGCACCGGCGACGCGGGCGGGCCGGGCGACCGCATGGTGGCGGGCCGCGGCGATCTCCAGTGGTGGGGCCACATGGGCGACGCCTATGGCCTGCTCAGCGCCATGCTCTGCGACCCGGCGCGCAACGCTGGCCTCGTTTAC
>JAPKMV010000537.1 GCA_026645635.1 Caldilineaceae bacterium | reverse complement strand
CACGGCGCCGGGCACGGTGCCGGTCGCAGCGACATCGGCGGCGTCGCGCACGTCGATCACCAGCGTGTCAGGCTGCTCCGCCATGCGTCGCCGCGCTGCTTCCGGGCTAAGCGACGGGATGACAGCAGTGGCGGCGGCAGCCATCTGACCAAAGGTGACAGCGCCGTTGGTGCGGGTGACCGGCCCACGGGTGATCGCAGTCGGTGCGTCGAGGACGCCAAACTGTTTGACGCTAAGGTTGCTGAAGCCAGGGTTGCTGCGCAGCATGGTCTCCAGTTCGCGGGCAAAGGCGGCGGCAGCGCCGGCCTCGGCAAAACAATAGATGCCGCCCGCCTCCTGCGCTGGCTCATTCATCAGCCAGATTTTCCAGTTCAAGCCGGGAACACCGGCGATGGGCGCTGCGCTGGATTGGCAGAACGCCTCATATTCGGCGCGCGTGCTGCTGAAGTTGAAGTTGACCTGCAATATGCCTGCTGACATGGGTGATCTCCTTTGACTGAGGTAAGCGAACGCACACAACCATTTCAGTATTCAAGCGCAAACGCTAGCGTCGTGGGTATCGTTTTTCGATACAGTTGCGCGCATGGAGGGGCGTACATCTCACTGGAACCAGGGTTTTGCAGGCGATTGACGCCGACGTGGTTCGGGCATAAAATTCCGGTCGGCGGGCAGCACGCTGCATCTCTCATCACGCAAAGCTCGCCGGTCTTCGTGGTGGTGGGCAGGCCAGCAGATTACAGGCTTGCCGTTGATTCAGCGATACCAGGCAGACGATGGAAGCAAGAGACTCGTTCGGTTATTGGGTGCGCTGCCGGCGCAAATCCCTGGACCTTACTCAGGAGGAACTCGCGCAGCGCGTCGGCTGTGCGCCGGTCACTGTGCGCAAAATCGAAGCCGACGAACGGCGCCCCTCACCACAAATGGCCGAAAGGTTGGCCCTGTGTCTGGCGGTGCCCGCTTCAGAATTGCCGAGATTTGTCGCTGCCGCCGTGGGCGAAAAGACGCTGGCGTGGCTTGAGCACCCACCCGGCTCCGTTCGGTCAAAGGGCAATCTGCCGGCGCCCGTCACTTCGTTGGTGGGGCGTGAGCGGGAGATTGACGAGATTGCTGCGCTGCTCCAGCGCGGTGATGTGCGCCTGCTCACCCTGACCGGACCGATCGGCGTAGGCAAGACCCGCCTGGCAGTTGAGGTTGGCCGGCGCCTCAAGACACTGCGCGATGGCGTATTTCTGGTGGAGTTGGCTGCGGTGCGTACACCAGATTTGGTGCTGCCCGCCATCGCCACGACGTTCGGCATTCGCGAGGGGCGTGCGGGCGCCCTGGCTCAACTCCTGGAAGATCATCTCGCTGCACGCGAACTTCTGTTGATCCTGGACAACTTCGAGCACCTGCTTGGGGCCGCGACGCAGGTAGCCAGTTTGCTTGCCCATTGCCCCCACCTGCGCGTGCTGGTGACCAGCCGTGCTCGCCTGCATCTCTATGGCGAACATGAGCTGGTTGTAGCGCCGCTGTCCGTGCCAGATACGCAGCACATCGCTGAGGCGGCTGAATCCGCAGCCGTTCGCCTCTTCTGTGACCGCGCGCGAGCTGCACGCGCCGACTTTCGTCTCACCCCCTCGCTGACTTCTACGGTGTTGTCCATCTGCCGCCATCTCGATGGCCTGCCCCTGGCGATCGAACTGGCTGCGGCAAGAATCAAACTCTTTGCGCCCCAGGAATTGTTGCAGCGACTGGATCATCGACTGCCATCGACCACATCACCTCACCACGACCCGCTGCCGCGCCTGCGCGTGTTGGAAGAGGCGATTCGCTGGAGCTATGGCTTACTAAGTCCGGCACAGCGGACGTTGTTGCCGCGGCTTTCTGTCTTCTGTGGCAGGTTTGATCTGGCGGCGGCGCAAGCAGTGTGTGGGTTTCAAGATGCGGAGCAGCCAGCCATCGTCGAGATTGGTGACGAAATCAATGCGCTCCTCGACCAGAGCCTGCTTGCGCGCGAAGCGCCATCCTCACAAGCTCACCTGACTGACGGATGCTGTCCGCAGTGCCCGGTGCAGCAACGCCACGAGGACGAGGACAACGAGTCGCGCTTCATCATGCTGGAGACAGTGCGCGACTTTTCCCTGGCGCAGTTGCGCAAAAGTGGCGAGTCTGCCCAGTTGCACCAACGCCACGCTGACTATTTCGCCGGTCGCACCCGGTATGCTGCGACGCAACTCCACGGTCCGGTACAGGCGCTCACACTCATTTGGCTGGAACACAACAGCGATAACCTCCGCGCTGCACTGACCTGGTTGCTCGATACAGAGCAGATCGAACCGGCGGCTGAGATGGGCTGCGCGTTGAGCGTCTTCTGGCAGCGCCACGGCCACTACGATGAAGGGCGCCGCTGGATGGATAGCATCATCGCTGTCATGGCGCAATTTCCCGTGCCCGCGATGCTGCGCGCCCGCACCTTGCAGGCGGCGGCGCTGCTGGCTTACCGGCAAGGCGATTGGCAGAGAGCACAACCCTGGCTGGCCGAGTGCAACGCCATCTTCACTGCCGCCGGCGATCTGCGCGGGCAGGCCAGCGTGAACTTCGACCAGGGCTGGATCGCCATCGATCGCGGTGACTGGCAATTGGCAGCGCGCCTGAACCGCAAGAGCCTGGCGCTGGCGCGTAAAGCCGGCGACGAGTTGATCACCTACCGGGCGCTGACCAACCTGGGTTGGACGCATCTTTGCACCCACGAATATGCCGCAGCCGCGCCGCTTTTTGAGGAGGCGCATCGCGCGGCGCAGAAAATGCAGCACACCAAAGGCATCGCCGTCTCGTTAATCAATTTGGGGTGGGTGGCCCACTACACAGGGGAGCCGATGCAGGCGCAGAGCCTGGCCCAGGCAGGGCTGCGGCTCTGTTGCCGGCTGGATGAGCGCGAATTGATCGCTGAATGTCTCGAACTCCTGGCTATCACAACGATCGACAGCGGCGACGCACATCGCGCCGCCAGATTGAGCGGCGCCGCGGCTGCACTCCGCGCTGCGCTGCACATCATTCACCCGCCCAGCCATCACGTTGCGACAGCGATGGCTGCGGCTGAGGAGGCCATGCGCCACCAACTGAACAACGGCGACTTGGCGGCTGACCGTCAGGCGGGGAGCAGCCTGCGCATCGAGGCAATGATCGTATTTGCCTTGGGATGCGGGCGCAAACAAACCTCCGTGCACGCAACCACCGCGCGTGGCCCCGCGCCTCCGTCACGCTGGTAGCATGACCTACAGATCGCGGCGCTCCACCCCGCCAATCTCCATCACTAGATCCGGGCCGAAGGCCAGGCTGGGCGTCTGGAAACCGGGCTTGACGGCGCCGGCCAGCACCTTCTCCACGATCAGCAGGCTGGCGAGCACGGTCAACGTGTAGCCCTCGGGTGTCTGTAAACGTGTCTCAACGGCGGCGCCGGTGTCATCTTCGGCGCGGCCCCAGAGCAGGCTGCGCCCCTGCCGCCGCGCCTGTTCATCGGGGCCGGGCGCGCCGCTACGGATGCGGTTGGCGGCCAGCGCCTTCACGCCGGGCAGCTTGAACGCCCAGCCCAGGTAGCGG
>JAPKMV010000536.1 GCA_026645635.1 Caldilineaceae bacterium | reverse complement strand
TTTTTCCACCTGCGCTGGGCCGAACGCCTGCACCAGCTTCACCGGCCCCACGGTGCGTTCGTAGCGTTCCACCAGCGCATCCAGCGTGGTGGCGCGCTCCGGTGCGCCGATGGTTCCCAGCTTGACGCCGTTGACCGGCGCAAACCAATCCAGCACCGTCAGTTCCAGCCGCCGCGCCAGCTCGGCGTTGTTGCCCACCTCCGGGTGCGCATCCAGGGGCAGGTGCGCGGCATAGAGATTGATCTCCGCAGCCAGGTAGGCGCGCACCAAGCGGCCAAAGCTGCCGGCGATGCAGCGCGGCCCGCCCCAGAAGATGCCGTGGTGCACCAGCAGCATGTCCGCGCCGGCGGCCACTGCCGCTTCGAGACAAGGCATCTGTGCGTCGACCATGCACACGATCTTGTTCACCGCGCTGCGGCCTTCGATCTGCAACCCTTGCGGGCCGTAGTCCTTGATCTCGCCGATGCGCAAGTAGCGGTCGAGATACGCGACAAGTTCATCACGATCCATCCACACCTCCATTATGTCAAATTGATAACCGGCGTATGCGTGTCCTCACGAGGTTTCCCCTCGCTTGACAAAACGCTTCACCCCGCGGGCAAAGTCGCGCCGCGACAGCAACACCCTGCGGCCACAAGTCCGGCAAACCAGGCCGATGTCGGCGCCGACGCGCACGATTTCCCAGGTCGCGCCCCCGCAAGGATGCTGCTTGCGCATCTCCACTACGTCGCCAACATAGAGTTTGGCTGCAATCTCGATCACGACCTGCCCTCAGCCCGTACAACCTCAAACCGGCTCGATGGCCTCACTCGGCCCCGCCACCCGCGCCCCCCGCGCCAGCAAGATCGCGCCGACGGTGAAGCCGAAACTGCCAAGCATGATCAGCCAGCCCAAGAAGCCGCCCACAAAAGGCACCCACTCCGCCGCGCGCGCCGCCAGCACGATGATCAGCGCGCCCAGGAAGAGCTGCAGCAGTGCGCTGCGCTGCCCCTTGAAGAGCGTCTTGCCCAGACAGTAGCCGCTGAAGAGCGGGCTGGCGAACCAGAGCACGCCCCAGAAACCGAACAAGAACATCGTCGTCGCAGCCACCCCCGGAAAGAAGTCCCAGAAGAGCCAGACAATCCCAATCGCCAGCAGCGTCAGCGGGATGAACGCAGCCACCACGATCACCGCTGCGCCGGCCACCGGCCACACCTTGTCGCTCATTGTGGTGGCGACCTCGTTCGACCACTGCGGCGCCAGCTTGACCAGCAGCCAGCCGAAGACCAACAGCCCCAGCAGCGCGCGCACCACGCTGATCGTCCACCACAGCAATTGTTCGGTCAGCGACGGCGGCGGCGCGGCCGCGGCGCCTGCTGACTGTGACGGCGGAATGATCTGGATTGACTCAGCCACACTCGACGGCACCACACCCGGATTCTCGACCTGATAGCTGAAACTGCCGCCGATGTTGGCGTTGTCGTCGACAACCATCTGGCTGCTGTAGACGCGGGCGTCGCCCGCCACGTCGGCGGCAATGGTCACCGCGCCCATGCCCACCAGCAGGTCGCCGCCGATCGTGCCGGCGATCTCGCCGAGGCCGCCAGCGACAATGGCGTCACCGCCAATTTCCGCGCTCTCCAGGATGCGCACGCCCTGCTCGACGGTGCGGCCGCCGATCTGAATCGGCCAGACCGGCATCCCCTGGCCCCCAGAGCCGCCACCCGCGATCAAGACATCATCGCCCACGCTGCCGGCAATCGTGATGCCCGCGCCCGCGGCGCGCACATCGTCGCCCACGCTGCCGTTGATGGCGATGCTGGCGCCGGCGGCCAGCACATCCTCCGTCACCTCGCCGTTGACCTCGATGATGCCTCCGGCGGCCACCAGGTCACCTTCGACCACGCCGTCGATGTAGATTTCGCCGGCGGACACGTAGAGATCATCGGTGACCACCTGGCCGGCGGGGAGCCGGTACACCTCGCCTTCCTCGAACTGCGCGGCCAGCGCCACGCCTGCCAGCGCCAACACGAGAATCGTCGCCAGCGCCACGCCGCCAAACCATCGTCTCCGTTGTGTTGTGAAGCTACGCATATGATTGTCCTCATTTGGTTGCGGATCGGTGGGGATGGTCGGCGAAATCGGCCACCCATCACCGGTCACTCATCGCCGTTCCTGCAAACAAATCATTCTCTATCCCAACGCCAGGCGCGGGAAATGCACGCGTAAACATCTCGTACCGGGTGAAGCGCGCCCGCAGCGGGCCAGGAATTGCCCGCAGCCACGACGGGCCGCCGGAATACTGGCTGGCGTGCGCGATGCTGGCGCGCTCCTTTGCTGGCAAATAGGCGCTCACATCGATGCGGGTGTGCACCGGGGTGTCCCACTGGGCGATTTCGACCAGGTTGATGTCCTGGTTGCGCCCGAACTTCGTCATGTCGCGCCCCATCAGTTTGCCGATGCGCAGGAAGAAGCGCACCATGTCCTTGGGAAATGCGGTGTAATAGAGTTTCTGCGGGCCGCGCCAACCGCCGTCCGGCTGCTGCGCCGCCACGCCGCGCGCCACGTAGAACGCGGCGGTCGCCGCCTCGCAGACGCGGATGTGGTCGGGATGGCCGTAGCCGCCGTAGGGATCGTGGGTGATGACTACATCCGGGCGCAGGCGGCGGAAATGACCCAGCACCTCTTGCGCAACCAGTTCCACCGGCTGCCGGATCAGCGCGTCCGGGTGGTCGTTGTCGGGCGAGCCACGCATGCCGCTGTCGCGGTAGGGCAGCGACCAGACGCTCGTCGCGCCCAGCGCCAGGATGGCGTTGGCGAGTTCGGCGGAGCGCACCTGCGCCAGCGTATCATGGTTGGCCAGATTTGAAGGATCGCCCACAGAGCCGGCGATGCCGTCGGTGGCAATGATGATGTGGACGGCGACGCCCTCGGCGGCATAGCGGGCCAGGACGCCACCCGGCCCAAAACTCTCGTCATCAGGATGGGCAAAGATGCCCAACAGCACTGGCCTACGCGGCATGGTTCGTTCTCGCTCTCAATCAACTGCGTGACGCTGAACTCAAGTGTACAGACGTATACTGAGTTTGGTGCAATGTTCGTATACTATGTGCAGTGCAAGCGTAGTACGCCGTGGCTGCGTCAACATCGTGCTCATTATATCATCTCATGCAGAGTAGGGCGCCGTGTCCCAAATGAGTTCGCGCTGCGTTGCGGGCGGCGAACGCGTAGGGGAGGAAGTTGAAGATGGAATACCTGGTTGTCATTATTCGTACAGTTGCACTTATCCCGCCGCATCGTCGGCGCATCGTCAGGAGTTACCCTTCATGCGACTCAATACGCTCTTCCGATTGCTGGGAACCGTGCTCTACGGTTTCATCGGGTGGGAGATCGGCATCACGCTGGTTGGCACCACCGAACTGAACACGGCCACCTGGCAAATCATTGTACCGGCCACGCTGATCGGCGCGGTCTTCGGTTTTGCCCTGGCGCCCTGGTTGGTGATAGCGCCGGCGCGCGCCGCCCGCAACGCGCTGCGGCTGGTGCCCATCAACGACCTGCTGGCGGCGGTCATCGGTCTGGGCGTGGGGCTGCTGCTGGC
>JAPKMV010000535.1 GCA_026645635.1 Caldilineaceae bacterium | reverse complement strand
CAATTGTGACGCAGGGCTTGTGCAAGCAATTTGGCGATCTTGTGGCGGTTGACCAGCTCAATCTGGAGATTGCCCAGGGTGAGATCTTTGGCTTTCTTGGCCACAACGGCGCCGGCAAAACCACGACCGTGCGTTTGTTGAATGGCGTGTTGGAACGCAGCACCGGCGCGATCAGCGTGCTGGGGATGGATCCTGACCACGACGGCGCCAAAATCCGCGCCCGCACGGGCGTCCTGACCGAGACGCCCGCACTCGATGACCGCCTGACGGCGCGGGAGACGCTGCGCTACTTCGCCGCCATGTTCGGCGTGTCGCGCGCACGGATCAACCCCCGTGTCGATGAACTGCTCGAACGCATGGAATTGGCGGGGCGCGGCAATGACAAGGTGGGCAGTTTCAGCAAAGGGATGCGCCAGCGGCTGGCCCTGGCGCGCACGCTCCTCCATTCCCCGGAGATCGTCTTCCTCGATGAGCCGACCTCCGGCCTGGATCCGGTGGGCGCGCGCGAGGTGCATCAGCTCATCGCCACGCTGCGGCGGGAAAACCGCACGGTGTTTCTCTGCACCCACAACCTGTTCGAGGCGGAGCGCCTGTGCGACCGCATGGCGATCCTGGCGCGGGGCAGGGTGCTGGCGATGGGCACGCTCACCGAGCTGGCCGGCCAGCTCAAGCACGGCCATCGCACCCGCATCGAAATCGACCGCGAACAGGCAGAGACGGCACAAGCGGCGCTCTGCGACCACTGGCCGCCCCCGCAGGTCGAGCTGCTGGAGGAACGCGGCTTCGGCGGTGTGGCCACGGTGCTGCTGGTGCATGGCGGCGGGCGCGCTCAGGTGGCGCAGATGGTCAGCGCCTTGAGCGGCGCTGGGGTGCAGATCTATCGCGTCGAACCCGATGAACCGTCGCTGGAAGATGTCTACTTCCAACTGGAACACGCATGAGGCAGCGGGCGTCAAGGATGCGTCATCGCGCGGTGCGCCAGATGCCTTGTATTTTGGATGTTTACATAACGGTGGAGCCATGAACTGGGGCGCTATTTCGGCCATCATCCGCAAAGACGTCGTCGTCGCACTGCATACCCGTGCCGTGTCCGTGCCGCTGATCATCGTGCCGGCCTTCATCATCCTGGCAGTGCCGCTCCTAGTCGGTTTTGTGGTGAACCTGGCTGTCACCACGCCGATGGCTGCGGCGGAGTTTGAAGAACTGCAGGTGATGATTCCGCCGGAACTGATGGCGGCATTTAGCGACAAGACACCGATGCAGGCCGGGTTGATCTTCTTTCTGGTCTACATGTTTGCGCCGATGTATCTGATCTTGCCGATGATGGTCTCCGCCGTCGTGGCCGCGGACAGCTTTGCCGGCGAGAAAGAGCGCAAGACGATGGAAGCGTTGGCCTATACGCCCACGACGGATGGGGAACTGCTGCTGGCCAAGATGCTTGGCGGCTGGATTCCTGGCGTCGCCGTCGGCGTCTTCGGCTTCGCGCTCTACTGCACCGCCGCCAACATTGCCGCCTGGCCTCTGGTCGGCGAGCTGATCTTGCCCAACACACTCTGGTGGCTGTTGGGCTTTTGGGTTGGCCCGGCCGCCGCCGGGTTGGGGCTGGGCGTCACTGTGCTGATTTCGGCGCGGGTCAACACCTTCCAGGAAGCCTACCAGATGGGCGGCCTGGTGGTGATTCCGGTCATGATCTTGATGTTGGCGCAGGTGTCGGGCGCACTCTACCTCAGCCCCCTTGTCGCCGTTGCCATCGGTCTGGTGCTCTGGCTTACCGACCTGGGTATCTATCTCATCGGTCGCCGGGTCTTCAAGCGCAGCGAGTGGGTTGCGCGATTGAGTTGAGCACGATGCCGGGGATCTGCCTGTGAACAGGCGCCGCGCCGTATGGGGGCGATGGGTCACCAATCTGCTGCTCGTTGCCAACCTGATCCTGCTGGCCGGCATCTTCTGGCGGCTCAACCAGCCGCCGCGCCCGGACCCAGCCATCGTGGGGCTGGCCGTGCGCGCCACGGTCTTTGCCCTGCCCACCCCCACCCCATATATTGTCGAGGTGCAGGTGACGCGCATCCTGGAGATCACCCGGCTGGTGCAGGCGCCGACGCCTATCCCCACCGCCACAGCCACCTTCACGCCGACGGCCACCGCCGCGCCCGCGCCATCTCCGCCGCCCACGCCAGCCGCCGAGAGCCGCTCCTTCGGGGCCGCCGACGCACCGGTCGCAGCGGTCGCCGCGCAGTTGGCGCCGACTGCCTCACCGACACCGCAGGCGCCCGCCGCGGTCGTGGGGGATGCCGGCGCCTGCCCCGCTGCATCCGGCCACCAGTATGTCACCGTGCCCGTGGCGGGTTACGGCGATGGCCGCACTGACTATCTGCACGGCGACCTCAACCTGAGCCTGCGCGGCTACAGCCCGGTGGACGTCCCCGGCCAGCTCATCAACAAGGACGGCCCGGTGGACAGCGACCCGCCCCAACTGGCCGGCATTTTCGCCGACAACCGGCTGCCCGGCTTCGGCCAGAGCTACCAGGTCTACGACTGGGACTGGGGCTGCGGCGAGTATGGCTGCCGCGGAGGCGCGCTGGATCTGGTGCAGGCGACACTGACCACCTTCGACAGCGGGCCAGGTGAGACAGTGGGCATTCCCCACCGCGGGCCGCAGATTTACGGCGGCGGCTACAAGGCGCTGGTGCTCTATGCCGAAGAGACGCGCGTCACCCTGGGCTACACCCGCGACGACTCCGTGGCCCACGGCTACGCGGTGCACATCGAGAATCTCTGCATCGACCCGGGGCTGCTGGCGCAGTACCGCGCGGCCAACGCTGCGGGCCGCGCCTTCCTGCCTGCACTGCGCGAGGACGAGCCGTTGGGCGTCGCCGCCCTGGGCGACATCCTGGTGGCGGTGCGCGACCGCGGCGTCTTCTTCGACCCGCGCTCACGGCTGGATTGGTGGCACGGGTTTTGAGGGGTGACGGGTGTTGGCTGACAAGCCCTGCCGTCAGGTCTTGTCACAGCCGGCGTAAGCTCCCCGTATGAGGTCACGCGCTGCCTGCTCCCACCATAAACCACAGCCGCGTGTGACTGGTTTATTGAGATGTGGACACGACGAGTACACTGCGATGGACTGAACGATAGATGATAGTATTACAGAGTAGACAACAAGATGGCAGCAAAGAAACGCGATAAACGGAAGCAGAAAGCACCATATCCGATGCAGGGGCAGCTCCAGCCACCGGAGCGGTTGTGCGAAGCCGGACTGGCTTATCAACGTGACGAGTTGGACACGGCTTACGCGCTGGCAACAAACGTTCTGCTCGCCACGGCCAGCACTCCGCCCAGCCAGACGCGCGTGCAAAACCTGCTGGCGGATATCTGCCGGCACCAGGTGGCGGGTACACCAAGCTCTGTGCGCTGGCTGGAACTGCTCAACAGCGCTGTTGCCAGGACCCCCAGGCAGCCGCATCTCCTCTTTCGTCGCGTGCTAGAGTATTGGCGATCTGGCGCAGGAACCGCGGCACAGAAATATCTGAGGGCGGTTGCTGCTGGCGAACCGACTAAACCGGATGACGCCTTGAGCCAAGTGATGG